>JAYSOC010000499.1:0-3086 GCA_043723285.1 Ferruginibacter sp.
AAAAGGACAAGAAACTTTTGCCAATAATGTGTTGAGTGCGATTAATAATTTTGCTGAATCGAATGATTTTGCTTCATCAAGTGCTAATGCAAATATAAATAGTGAAGAATATAGAGAGAAAGTAAAAGAAAATCTTGTGGAAAAGGAAACGAATGCAACGAAAGAAAATATAACAAATCCAACTGAAGATAATAGCGGATTAATCATGTTATCTAATGCAGTACAAGATACCAATGAAATTGTTATTCTATTATATGGTAAATTGATAGACAAAAAAATGGGTTTAGAAATACTTAAAAAAGACACTAATAATATTTCAGTATATACTGCCGAGACGGCTTTTAAAAAATTTGGAATTAAAACAAAAAATGGGTTGTTGGATATTACTAAAAGGCGAAGTCAAGAAGAAATCATTGAACCCGTTTTCAGAATCGGTAATTTAACTTTAGGTAGAATTAAAGTTGATGAGTTTAAAAAACAAAAAATTGCTACGGTAACAGACGGCTTTGAATTTGTAGAAGCTACTGTTTATTTTGGTGGTACAGGTTTTCCAAAACCTGAAATTACAAAATTGAATGGAAATGATTTTACACAATTAAATACATTTTTAGAAAGATGTGGAGTGGGTACAAATATTGTTTTCTTAAATATTAAGGTAAAAAAAGATGGCGTAAGAATGGTAGATGAAAAAGCTTACACACTTTACTAAATATTAACTAATTCATTTGTAATAAAACCAAATAAAATCCGTTTCTTTATTTTAAAAAATTAAATCATTACAAAAATACCCAATGTTAAAATCGTTTTTTCTATTAGGCACATGCTTTTTATTACATACAACTCAATCTCAAGCACAAGCAAACGCTGCACTTCCCGTAAAATTAACTACTACTTCTGTTTTTAAAACCCCTGCTGGTACAGCAGCACAAAGCAATGGCTTAAAATGTGGCAATATTGTTGTTACTATAGATACTACCATTCGTGTAAACCCAAAATACGCATACTTAAGCGTAGAATTTACCAATCTTACAGGCACTTTGCAGGCAGAGTTAGTAGAAGGCAATAATATTTTTTGGGTATATGACAAAGCTGGCAAAGAAATTATCATCAAAGAAAAATTTCTTAAAAAGATAAGTGCAGCTATGGGTGAAAATACATCGAATATGCTTATAAAAATTCCGTTTCGTTTAAAGACAGATAAAAATATTTATACCATTCATTATCGTTGGGAAAATAAAGATAAAAGAAAGAATTTGGATTTGTTGACGACGAAATAATTTTAAAGCTGTTTTCAATATGTGTCAGACACCTCAGTTAGAATCTTTGTAAATATAAATCTTCAATCCGTCCTGAGATAAAATCTCAGGACAACCCTCGAAAAGAGCAAAAAGAGTTTACGCAGAGATTAGTATTTAATCTCTGCGTTTTTTATTCTTATAACCAATTCCTTTTTATCACTTGCCTCTACCCTTCCAATAATTTGTGCTGCTATTCCAAAACCATTTGCTGCGTCTATGATAGTTTGAGCATCTGCTGCACTGCAATAAATTTCAAGTCTGCAACCCATGTTAAATACCTCATACATTTCTTTCAAACTACTGCCGCTGCTTTTTTCTATGATGTTAAAAATTTCGGGTGCATCAAACAAATTGTCTTTTATAATTTTAAAATTGCCTGGTAAATATTTCAAACATTTTGTTTGCCCACCACCACTGCAATGTATTAGCCCATGAATTTTGGTAAAATGGTTTTGTAGCAAAGCCTTTAGCACAGGCGCATACGTACGTGTAGGGCTAAGTAATAATTTTCCAATGGTTGTTTTTTCGCCTTCAAGTAGTAGCACTTCATCGGTTAATTTATTTGTACCAATATACACTACATCATCACTCAAACTATTATCAAAACTTTCTTTAAACGTTTCTGCATAAAATTTATTGAGCACATCATGCCTTGCACTCGTAAGCCCATTACTGCCCAAGCCGCTGTTATATTCGGTTTCATAATTGGCTTGCCCAAAAGAAGCAAGGCCTACAATTACATCGCTAGCTTCTATCTTATCGTTTGTAATCAATTTGTCTTTTGGCCAACGGCTCGTCATGGTGCCGTTCACTGCTGCGGTTCTTACCACATCACCCACATCTGCTGTTTCGCCACCTAGGTAATGTATGTGTACGCCATGCGTAGCAAGCATATCAAACACATCTTGCGTGCCGCTAATAATTTGTTGAAGCACTTCGCCGGTTATTAAATGTTTGTTTCTATCAATGGTAGAGTTAAACACAATATTATCGTGTATGCCAACACAAAGCAAATCATCCAAATTCATTACCACCGCATCTTGGGCTATACCTTTCCACACAGATAAATCGCCAGTTTCTTTCCAATACAAATAAGCCAAAATACTTTTTGTACCAGCGCCATCGGCATGCATTACGTTTACAAAAGCATCGTCGCCACCCAAATAATCTGGATAAATTTTACAAAATGCATTGGCATAAAGCCCCTGATCTAAATTTTGCACAGCTGCATGCACTTCTTCTTTTTGTGCAGAAACCCCACGTTTGGCGTATAGAGACATATTTTTTAGTTGAAGGTTGAAAGTTCAATGTTTGCAAAAATAAATGTTCCCCAACCGATATGCAATAAAGTTTTCTCAACTACTTTTACACGGCAAATATGAAAGTGTATAGAGATATAAATTCGCTGCCAGTTTTTACCAATGCAGTTATTACAACTGGTAGTTTCGATGGTGTGCATACTGGCCATGTTCAAATTATAGAACAGCTTATAAAAGAAGCTGAAAAAATAAACGGAACTCCCGTGCTCATTACCTTTTACCCACACCCAAAGCAAGTGGTGCAAATGAAGGAAAAAGCCTTGTACATACTCAACACACTCGAAGAAAAATATGAATTGTTGCAATTAAAAGGTATCGAAAATATTGTAGTAGTACCTTTCGATAAAGATTTTTCTCAATTATCTGCACAAGAATATATTTCCAATTTTTTAGTACAAAAATTTCATCCATCCATTATTGTGGTGGGTTACGACCATCGTTTTGGCAATAATAGAGAAGGCAATTTCGA
>JAYSOC010000500.1:0-7708 GCA_043723285.1 Ferruginibacter sp.
ACCCAATTAATATTGCATAATATTGGTAGTATTAAAAATGGGAAATAAATACTCCTATACCTTACCAGTGCTCCTGCATTTGTAGTAATATATCCAGTAAAAAGAAAAATTAAAGTTGTAAATATTAATGCAAAAATTATAAAATTTTTGTTGGTATTATTTTTATTATTTTTAAAAATAAACATCATTAAAAATAATAGAAAATACAATATTATTTCTGCTGCCAATCCATTTAAATAAATATTGTCAAACTCAGCAGGGTAGGGAGATAGGAAGGAATGCCTTAAAGCAGAAGGCGCAGAAGCTATGAAGCTTTTTATAGTTGGTTGTAATGTGTCGTTTTGATATTGAGATTTTGCAATACCAAGTGCAAAAAATGCTTGTTGTTTTTCTACCACTATTTTTAATGGGTTGTATTTTTCAGACAAAAATTGTGATAAAACAATTCCTGCAAATACCAACAAAAAAAATGCTCCAAAAACTTTCAAAGGTTTTATTGTAAACTTAGTGCTAACAAACAATGCAAGTGCACAAGGCAATAAAATAACTGCAATAAAATTCCGGATCAATAAAACGGTAATGAAAGATAAAATAAGAAAAAAAATACGTTTAGTTGTACTTTTATCTTCAAGCAAAAAATAAAGTGAATAACAAAAAAAGCTTAGCGCCATAAACAGCATTATATCTTTTCCAATTAAAGATGTGAAGTATAAGGTAGAAGGCAATAAAAAACAACCAATAATAATTGCACAGTGTTGTTTTGGATAAATATGTTTAAAAGTACGGAACAATGCTACATGCCCAAAGAAACCCACAACACTGAAAAACAAACTATTTATGTAGTAATTGCCTCTACTAAAAATATTTAGAAACCCCATTGTTTTTATCAAAATATTATTTCTTAAATCATTCCAAAATGAATGCGAAGAACCAAAGAAATCACCTAGGCCATTTTCATAAACTGAAGGTAAACTATCTGTAAAAAATATTTTGGGATGATGTATTAAGTTATCATACTCTATAAGGCTTTGAACCGTGTAAAAGTGCATGTCAGATACATCATTCATTAAAAAATGACTAACCAAACCTCCAATAATACCAACGCCAACTTTAAGACTAAAAAGCAATAAAATAATTTTTGTACTTAAGCCAGTATTTTGCAAAAATTTTATTTTGGTAATAAAATAACAGCAAGCCAAAAAATATATGACAAATAGAAAATAATACAAACGGTTACATTTTTAGATGTGGGAAGATAGTTAAAATAATGACTTTGTTTTATTAGCTGCAAACAAAATGCAATGGTAACTTTGCACACGTTCAAAAAATATACACACAAACATCATGGAAATAACCGCACAAACCGCAGCACAATTAAGAATTACAGAAGAAGAATTTGAATTAATAAAAACTAAATTAGGGAGAACGCCAAATTTTACGGAATTGTGTGCATTTAGTGGTATGTGGAGCGAACATTGCAGCTACAAAAACTCAATAAAGTTATTAAAAACCCTGCCTCGAGACGGTGCAAAAATGCTTGTAAAAGCAGGAGAAGAAAATGCAGGCTTGATGGATATTGGCGATGGATATGGGGTCGTATTTAAAATAGAAAGTCATAATCACCCAAGTGCGCTTGAGCCATTTCAAGGTGCAGCAACTGGTGTGGGTGGCATTAATAGGGATATTTTTACAATGGGGGCAAGACCAATTGCGTCTTTAAATTCACTTCGGTTTGGAAATTTGAAGGATACAAAAACGCAACATTTATTATCTGGTGTGGTAAAAGGTATAGGGCATTATGGCAATTGCTTTGGTGTACCAACGGTAGGTGGCGAAATTTATTTTGAAGATTGCTATCATACCAATCCTCTAGTAAATGCAATGAGTGTGGGCATTCTTAAAAACGGTGAAACCGTTTCTGCAATTGCAGAAGGAAAAGGTAATCCTGTTTTTTTTGTAGGAAGTGCTACTGGTAAAGATGGTATTGGCGGAGCATCTTTTGCCAGTGCAGAAATAACGGAAGACAGTGCACAAGATTTACCAGCGGTACAAGTAGGAGATCCATTTCAAGAAAAAAAATTATTAGAAGCTTGTTTGGAAGTAATACAAACTGGAGCAGTAGTAGGTATGCAAGATATGGGCGCAGCGGGCATTATATGTTCAACTGCCGAAATGAGTGCAAAGGGCAAAGCAGGTATGCGGATAGATTTAGAAAAAGTACCTACTCGCCAGAAAGATATGAAAGCTTGGGAATTATTGCTAAGTGAAAGTCAAGAAAGAATGCTTTTGGTTGTAGAAAAAGGGAAAGAAAAAGCAGTGCTTGATATTTTTGAAAAATGGGATTTGCCTTGCAGCGAAATTGGCGAAGTAACGGACGATGGCATGTTGCAATTTTTTATGAATGGTGTTTTAGAAGCCTTGTTGCCCGCAGATGAACTTGTGCTTGGTGGTGGCGCACCACAATACACACGTGAGGTACGTGAACCTGCATACATACAAAAAATAAAAGCATTTGACGCATCCAAAATACCAGTGCCACAAGATTTAAAAGCAGTAGCAGAAAAACTAATAGCCATACCAAATATTGCCAGCAAGCGTTGGATTTATGAGCAATACGATAGCATGGTGGGCGCAGGTAATACAAGTACTAATGGCGTGAGTGATGCAGCTGTTGTAATTGCAAAGCCTACCAACAAAGCACTTGCATTAACAACAGATTGCAACAGCCGTTATGTATTTGCAGACCCATACAAAGGCGCTATGATTGCAGTAGCAGAAGCGGCTCGTAACATCGTATGCAGTGGTGGTGCGCCTTTGGGCGTAACCAATTGCTTAAACTTTGGTAATCCTTACGACCCAGAAGTGTATTGGCAATTTAGCAATGCCATAAAAGGAATGGGCGAAGTTTGTATAAAATTTGATACACCAGTTACTGGCGGCAATGTTAGTTTTTATAATCAAAGTCCTGATGGACCTGTATATCCTACACCTACCATTGGTATGGTTGGGTTACTAGATTCTGTTGATGATAAAATGACAATGAATTTTAAAAACGAAGGCGATGCTATTTATTTAATTGGTGAAAGTAGAAACGATATTAATTCATCGGAATATTTGCACAAAATAATTGGCGAAGTATTTAGTCCTTGTCCGCATTTTGATTTGGAAGAAGAATTTAATTTGCAGCAAGTTATTTCTTCATTAATAAAAGAAAAATTAATTTCTTCTGCTCACGATGTGAGCGAAGGCGGATTGTTTGTAACATTGCTTGAGAGTGCTTTTGCAAATAACCTTGGTTTTTCTGCTGCGCTAAATGATGCACACATTCGTAGCGATGCATATTGGTTTGGCGAAGCGCAAAGTAGGGTGGTAGTTTCGGTTTCTAGCTTGGGTGAAGAAAAATTAACGGACGTTTTAAAATCAAAAAACATTACTTTTTCAAAATTGGGTCATGTTACAATTGCTGAAATAAAAATAGGAAATGAAAATTGGGGTGTTTTAGATAAATGGAAAGAAAAGTATGATAATGCCATAGGATTTATGATGAATACTGTATAACTAATTTGTGATTAATTAATTATACTTAGTTTTTTTTAATAAATTTGTAAATAATTTTGCTAAATTTATTTTTATTTGATTGTTAATAGTTTAGTAAGTTTTGAATTGTCATATTTGTATAATATTTTGATAAAATCAATACTATTTTACATATTTAGTCGTTCTTGCATCACCAAATCAATTTTAAAAAATTGGCATAAAAGTATTTTCTGTGCTTAAAATAAAACAGAATTTTTAAAAATGAGAAAACCACGTAAAGCTACATTCAATACTCTGTTGTTTGTAATTGCTTTTTTGCTGTTACTCATTGGTATTATCATATATACACAATACTATTCCCAAAAAAATATACGTGCACTTAGAGAGGCAAATGAAAATGCCAATTCTACTTTTGAAATTAATAACAGATTACAAGAAGTGGTGTATTATGTAGAGTCTGCAGAAATATATGCTCGAGACCAACACAAAGATCCTAAATCTGTTTCTAAAGAAAGTTTAAAAGACACTTTGTCTATAATTTATAAACATCTTTCAATACTAAAAAGGCAAAATGAAAAAAAGACTGATAAGATACCCGAATTGGATGATATAGAAATGCTCGTAAAATCTAAATTGAGTTATTTAAATACGTTTATTAAAAACGATGAAGTATCTGTTCCATTAAAATTTACTGCTAAACAAATAGACCAATTACTTGCTATTTCTATAAATGATAGTTTGTACAATAAAGTATTGGTAGTACAACAAAACTTAGAAAATAATTTAAAAACCACTTTTGTAAAAACCAATAGTTATTCCGAAAAGGTTTTAAAACTAAATACATTACTGGCTATCATTTTTATCTTGTCGCTGGCTATACTGGGCACATTAATTATAAAACGTTTATTAGATCAACTTTCGCTTATTTACAAATTAGCAAAAGAAAAAGAAAGGGCAGATAACTCTGCAATAGTAAAAGAACAGTTTTTGGCTAATATGAGTCATGAAATACGAACGCCCATAAATGCCGTGGTTGGTTTTGCCGGGTTATTGCAAAAAACAAAGTTGGATACTGATCAAAAACAATTTGTACATCTTATACAAAACTCTGGAGAAAATTTATTGTCTGTTGTAAACGATATACTCGATATTTCGAAGATAGAGGCTGGTATGATGCGGATTACTAAAAATCCATTTAGCATAAAAGAAATATGCACATCGTTAGAAATGATGTTTCAACATAAGGTAAATGAAAAGAAATTAATGTTTGAATTTGACTACGATAAAAACATACCGACAACACTTATTGGCGATGCGGAAAGATTAAATCAAGTGTTGATAAATCTTTTAAACAATGCCATAAAATTTACAGAAAAAGGCACTGTAAAATTATCGGTACAATTATTACAAAAATCAGCAGAGGAAGCAAAAATTCAATTTATAGTAAAAGATACAGGTATTGGCATATCTAAAGAAAAATTGGCTAGAGTATTTGAGCGTTTTGAGCAAGCAGATAATAATACGGCTAGGCAATATGGTGGCACTGGTTTAGGATTGGCCATTGTAGAGAAAATTGTAGAGATGCAAGCTGGAGAAATATCTGTAGATAGTAATTTAGGAGAAGGAGCTACATTTAAAATAATACTCAGTTATGAGTATGTAAATGAGCCTGTGGAAGCAACGAATAACACAATAAATACATCGAATGCTACTACAAAAAAAGAATTTGCCAATTACAAAATATTAGTTGCAGAAGATAATAAGATTAATCAAACCCTTTTAAAATTTATTTTGCAGCAATGGAATCTCTCTTACAATCTTGCTGAAAATGGACAGCAAGTATTGGATATACTAAGCAAAGAAAAATACGATTTAGTATTGATGGATATTCAAATGCCAATAATGGATGGATATGAAGCAGCTACTCGAGTTAGAAAAGAATTGGGATTGAATATTCCAATGATAGCAATGACAGCACACGTTTTGCCAACAGAAAAACAAAAGTGTATTCAAGCAGGTATGAACGACTATATTTCTAAACCAATAGATGAAACCGTGTTTATTGGTATGTTAGAGAAATATTTAGGGTCTTCCATTGTAAATGGTTTTGAGTTACAAAAACCACTAGTTGTGGGTAATGATCTACTTTATATTGATGTAGATTATTTAAATAATATTTTTTCTGAAAACGCTGGGTTTATAAACGAAGTAATGTATCAGTTTAGAGAGCAATTTCCAAACGAATTGAAACAACTAAAATTAGCTGTTGCCCAAAAAGATATAAAAGAAATAGTAAGACTTACTCATCATATAAAAACTACGGTTTCTTCAATATCTATTAATACGCCTCTAAAATCGATGTTGGATACTATTGAAAGCAGAGTTGATTCGAAAAATTGGACATTAATAAATGAAGAATTAGATAAATTACTTAAAGCAGAACCAATACTAATGAGAGAAATTAATACAGTTTTAACCACAACAAAAGCTATATAGTTTTTACGCAAGAATAATATGAATAGAAGGTTGGCCATATTTGGATTTTCAATTATTTGGATTGCAACAATTGCTGCTATCCTATTTGTGCTGCTTCCTAAATTATCTACTCCAAAACAATTGGACAATATAAATATTGCAAACTCTGAAAATACAAGTGTAGGATTTGATACAGCCATGTTATCAAAAACTAAAGATGATGATTCTTTTTTTTATGATAAAAAAGTTTTTGTGAGACATAGAAAAAGCGACAATGACACATCTGTTGGTATAGATGAAAAAATTATACTTGTCAGAAAAAATATTTTCTTTAAGCCACGCCCAACAATTGTAATAAAACCAGTGATTATAAAAGAAAAACCTAAGAAAGCAGCCAATTCAGATTTTGACATTAAGCCAGTACCAACAAATTAATTTTATTTAAATGAAAAAATCGTTATTATTTTCAGCAATTTTATTGATAATTCACAGTCTTTGTTTTGCACAATCTAGTGCAGCAAAAACAATTGAAAACCCAAAAAATTATAAAGAATTCTTTATAATGTCTCAAGCAAGATTTATAGAAAATCTTACTAAAACTACCAATGTTTTAGAAACAGAATCGAACCGAATTAAAGAACTAAATAATTTGGATGATAGTTTATTAGCAAAAGGAGAAATTACTGATTCTACATCTAAGTTATACAAGGGCAAACTTGCAGAGTTGCAAAAAGAAAATGATTCTTTAAAAAAAGTTGGTTTTGATCTTAAGATACAAATAATTTCATTAAATATTGTAAAAAGAAAATGCCTTGCACTAATCAGAGACGTACCACTGTATTGTAAAAATGTGATAAATAAAAGCCCTGAAAGATTTGTACACTATTCCAATATAGAAGAGGAGATTACTAAATCGAACCTTGGTGCAGAAAAAAAGCAGCTGAAAGCAATACTTGGCAATGCAGATGCACAGCAGAAAAAAGATGTAAAAAAAATTGATGGTATTGGAGATGTAAAAGGTAATGTACTTGCTGGTGGGAAGATAGATAGTGCTACAGCTTTGGGAGTAGATACTCGTATTGCAAAATATAAAAAACGAATAGAGGATAATACTAAGGAAATAAAATTATTAGAAAAAAGAATTGGAACGCCAGAAGATTATGCTGCTAATAGCGCTTCTATAAAGTCAAGAGTTTTGATAATAGATTCTGTTGTGAACAAATCTGCAGCAGGAAGGCAATATACTTTTGATATGATAGAAGAAGGATTGCAAAAGTCAACAAAAACATTGTTTTCTTTGGCAGCATTTTTTGGACCAGGGGGCTATGCAATACCAGCTGAAAAAGCGGAAAAGGCTAGAATTTATTTTTCTCCTGTAATAGATTCTTTAATAAAATTTTCGAATAAATATGCAGAAATTCCTCGTACGGCTACCATACTTGTAAATGGTTATGCAGATGCTACACAAATTACTGTAGGGTCTAAATTGTATAAAGAGATGGCAACTTATTTAAAACAAGATGCTCCAACAAAGGCTCAATTAAATGTTGGCTTATCTGCATTAAGAGCAGAAGAGTTGTCTAATTTATTTACAAAAACTATTAAAGAAAAGTCTAGTGAATTTATTGCTTTACCAAAAATAACTTTCGAAAATATCGAGGCAGGTCGGGGAGAGCAATTACCAGATGCTAGTATT
>JAYSOC010000501.1:0-7705 GCA_043723285.1 Ferruginibacter sp.
TAAATACCGAAAACCTTACTGTAGATTTAAATACTGGTATAGCCGCTATGAGAAGATTGGTAGCGGAAAATGCCATTACTTTAGTTGCAAAAAAAGACAGTTCGTTTTTTCCATTGAGAGATACAAAGCCGAACGATATTGCCTTTGTAGGTTTTGGAATTACAGAAGAAAATGAATTGGCAAAAAGAATGCGTACAGACTATAATGCAAAAATATTTTTTTCTGCTGAAGATGATTTACAAAATAAATTAAAAAAGTACAAAAAAATAATTATTGGCGTTCACAATGTTGGTCGGTTTGCCGCAAGCAATTTTGGTTTTACGAAAGCAAATATTGATTTGTTAAATGAAATTCAAAAAAATGACAACGCTATTTCATTTGTATTTGGTAATGCCTATTCATTAAAAAATATGTGTGCTGCAAAAAATTTGGTAATGTGTTATGAAGATGATGCGATAGTACAAGGTACTGCGGCAGATTTTTTGCAAGGAAAAATATTTTACAAAGCTATATTGCCTGTAACTGTTTGCGAAAATTTAAAATATGGTTTTGGTATAGAAACAGAAGCAGCAGCACCAATGTTTGAAAAAAAAACTTTAGTTTACAGTAGAGAAAAATTATTGCAAATAGATTCTATTGCTAAAGATGCCATAGTAAATTTTGCTACGCCTGGTTGTGTAGTGCTTGCTTTACAAGATGGAAAAGTTGTGTATGAAAAAGCATTTGGCAATTTTGTGTATGAAAAATTATCACCAGTAAATTTAAATTCGGTATATGATGTAGCATCTGTTACAAAAATCTGTGCTACTACTTTAGCTGTAATGAAATTATACGACGAAGGTAAACTCGATTTAAAAAAAAAGCTAAGTGATTATTTGCCCGAAACAATAAAAACAAATAAGCAAAATATACTTATTGAAAATTTATTGCTGCACGAAGCAGGCCTTGTGCCTTTTATTCCTTTTTACAAAGAAACGATAGATGCTTTTGGAAAACCTTTTTCAAATTTGTATTCTTCTACAAACAACGATTCGTTTAATATAATGGTAGCACAAAACTTGTACATGAAAAACGAATGGAAGGATACCATTTACAAAAGAATATTAATGAGTCCACTTGGTACAAAAGGAAAATATGTTTATAGCGATAATGATTTTATTTTTTTAGGAAAAATTGTAGAAAAAATTACTGGGCAGCCATTAAATGAATATGTATTAGAAAATTTTTATTTGCCAATGGGTTTACAGTCCATCGGTTTTGATCCATTGCTCAGAAATAGTATTACAAATATTGCACCCACCGAAAATGAAAAAGTTTTTCGAAATCAAATAATAAGAAGTACAGTACACGACCCAGGTGCCGCTATGATGGGCGGTGTTGCTGGCCATGCTGGACTTTTTAGTAATGCATACGACCTTGCAGCTATAATGCAAATGCTGCTTAATGGCGGCAATTTTAATGGAAAACAATATTTGAAAAAAGAAACCGTAACCATGTTTACAAGTTATCAAAGCAAAACAAACAGACGTGGTTTTGGTTTTGATAAACCAGAAAAAGACAATGCCACACGCAAAGAACCGTACCCTGCTTTGTCAGTATCTGGTAAAACATTTGGACATACAGGTTTTACAGGTACTTGTGTATGGGCGGATCCTGAAACAAATTTTGTTTATATCTTCTTGAGTAACAGGGTTTACCCAGATGTGAGTAATGCATTATTAAAAATGAATGTAAGGGTAAAATTATTGGATGCTTTGTATTAACGGCTAAAAATAAACGAATTGGTTTTTTGAAAGAAATGCAAGTTGTAACTTGTGCAAAAATTAGCTTACTATCTAATTATGCAAAATAGACATATTTTTATTGCAATTATTGCTGTTGTTTTTTTAGTTGCATCTTGTAGAGATGATTATTCTATTTGTAATCCTACAAAAGATGTTAGATTTGTTGGCGGTTTTTATCAGCGTGTTTCCGGGGTAGATGTTCCAACTCCAGTTCCTAGTTTCAGCCTTTTTTTATTAAATTCTACTGATTTAATTTACAGCAGCCAACCGAATTTATTGGAATTTGCACTACCACTTAATCAGTTAGCAGATTCTGCAAAATATGTATTATCGTTAGGCAATAACCAACCTATAGATACGATGACAATTGTTTATTCTTCACAAAATGGACCAGCAGATGCAAATGCTTGCGGGCTTTTTTTTGTACATACCATATCAAAAATATATTCTACTAAAAATACAATAGACTCTGTAAAAATTATGCAGCCGCTTGTAAATACTAGCACTATACAAAATGTAAAAATTTATTTTTAAATTTTGCTAATATTACTTTTTAATATATTTACATAATGAAAAAAGCTTTAAAATTTACTTTAAAAATAATTGTAGTACTTTTTGTATTGCTCAATGTAGTAGTAATGTTTCATGCTTATAAATTTACACATTTTTACGAGGTAGGCGAAGTAGCTATAAAACAACAAAAAGATAAAGGCACATGGGATGTTACAAAAGAAATGCTTTTTGGCATTAACTCAATAAAACAAAAAAGCATAGCGCCAGATAGCACTTATAAAACCATTTATTTAACAACAAAAGATAACTTAAAATTAGAAGCTTGGTTTATTACCGTGCCAAACGCAAAAGGCAGTGTGGCTTTGTTTCATGGGCATGGCAGTAAAAAATCAGGCGTGTTAGAGGAGGCAGCGGCTTTTCAAAAAATGGGATACAATACTTTATTGTTAGATTTTAGAGCACATGGTAATAGCCAAGGAAATACTTGCACCATTGGAGTAAATGAAGGAGAAGATGTAAAATTAGCTTTTGATTATTTGCAAAAAACTGGAGAAAAAAATATTATACTTTGGGGCATCTCTCTTGGTGCTGCTACTATTACAGAGGCCGTAAATGATTTTGATGTAACACCCAATAAAATTATTTTGGAAATGCCTTTTGGCTCATTATCGGAAGCTGTAGCGGGCCGAGTAAAAATGATGGGATTGCCAGCACAACCCATTTCTACATTGCTTACTTTTTGGGGTGGTGTAGAACATGGCTTTTGGGCATACAACATGAAGCCATCCGAATATGCAAAAAAAATAAAATGCCCTGTACTTATTCAAAAAGGAAAGAACGATCCAAGGGTTACAGATGCTGAAGTAGAAGCTATTTTTAAAAATATCTCTACCGATAAAAAATTGGTGTATTATGAAAACTCTGGGCATCAATCTTTGTGCAACAATGAGCATGAAAAATGGATGACAGAAGTAAATGCATTTCTTCAAAAATGATCCCACAACAAATATCTATAAACGATTACAATTACGTTTTACCTGATGAAAAAATTGCGCTACACCCTTTAGCTCAAAGAGACTCATCTAAACTACTTGTGTATAAAAATGGAGTAATATCTGAATCTGCTTTTTTAAAAATAGATGAATATTTACCAACAGAAACTTTACTTGTTTTTAATAATACAAAAGTAATAAATGCTAGAGTAAAATTTAGTAAAACAACTGGCTCAGCTATAGAAATTTTTTGTTTAGAACCTAATGGCAACATTAAAGAATATAGTAGTGTAATGAACACGGTTGCTAATGTACAATGGAAATGCCTTGTTGGCGGTGCGGCAAAATGGAAAGATGAAATATTAAAAAAAGAAATTACAATTGGCAACGAGAAGGTAGTATTGTTTGCAAAAAAATTTGAAAAAGTTACAGAAGCATTTATTATTGAGTTTTCTTGGCTGCCTTCGTCGTTTTCTTTTGCCGAAATAATAGAAGCCGCTGGCAATGTGCCGCTACCTCCTTATATAAAACGCAATACTGACAATGAAGATACAAGTCGTTATCAAACAATTTTTGCACAACACAATGGCTCGGTAGCTGCACCAACAGCGGGTTTGCATTTTTCCGAAAAAATTTTTGAAAAACTTGCTTCAAAAAAAATAAATAAAACTTTTGTTACGCTGCATGTCGGTGCAGGAACATTTAAGCCTGTAAAATCTGCAACCATGCAGGAGCATGAAATGCATGCAGAATATATTGATGTAGATATTGCCAGCATTGAAAACATAAAAAATAATATTGGTAAAATAGCAGCTGTAGGCACAACATCGCTCCGTACTATAGAATCTTTATATTGGTTTGGAGTAAAAATTTACATAAATAAAAACATAAAAGAATTATCGTTGTTACAATGGGATGTTTATTCCAACAAACTTACAAATATTAATCTTTCAGCTAATGATGCTTTAGTAACTTTGCTAACATGGATGAAAGAAAATAAAATGCTACGAATTTTTACGCAAACACAAATTTTGATTGCGCCTGGCTATTCTTTTCGATTGGTAAATATTTTGATTACAAATTTTCATCAACCAAAATCTACTTTACTTTTATTAGTGGCCGCAGCTATTGGAAACGATTGGAAAAAAACGTACGATTATGCATTAAAAAATAATTTTCGTTTTTTAAGTTATGGAGATGGGAATCTTATATTTATTTAATATTTTTAATTGAAGATTTAAGAATAACTAGCCCTTCAAAAACTAAAATAAATTTAATAATTGAATGATTGCTGTTAGAATAAAAGTTGGCGTTAAACGTAATCTTCGATAAAAAAAATATTCAATCTTACATTCCTATGGCTGAACGGTTACAGGAGTTCCCGCTGGTATGTAACTATACAAATCGTTCATTTCAGAATATTTTACAGAAATGCATCCGTCTGTCCAGTTGTAAAAATTATCAACGGTCCATTCTTCTTCTTTACGTGTGGCATGTATGGCAATACCATCGCCAATTTTTGCATTCTTTGGTATTAAACCTTTTGCTTTTCTTTCATTAAATCTTCGAAAGCTTTCAGCATTCGGATAATCTAACAACAATTCAATCCCCCATCTTTTATTCGTCTTTTTTTGCAATACTTTAAAATTGCCAGTTGGTGTTCTTCTGTCGCCTTCCCTCATTTTATCGCCTAGATCTTTACTGCCAAATACAATTGGGTAAGTTGCATACCATCCTTCATCATCATACACATTAAGCTCATAATTTTTTTTAGATACGATAATATAATACGAACTTTGAGAAGCTAGTCTAAAAGATTTTTTTTCTTTATGCTCTGCACGTTTTTTTAAAGAGCGAAAATTAGAACCCGTTGGCGTAAATGCAAACAATGCAATAACCAAAGGTAAAGCAGCGGCGGGGCGAAAAATACGAGTCTTCATTTTAATATAGTTTTACAATTAGGATTTCGAATTGCCTTTTATATTATTAATTACAGGCAAATATCAGACCGTGAAATTAATAAATAGTAAACAACAAAATTGTTATAAAAATTGTAAATGACGAAAATTTTGAAAACTCACTTTAACTAAAAAATCAGTACGCATTGCTAAAATTAAAATAATTATCAGTTACTAAATCTAATTCCTAAGCTATATGGGCGAATATCTAACCCTTTATCAAATATAGATTTTGGGGAATATGAGCCATAAAGTTTTATGTGGCCGAGCCCAAGTTCAGCTATATAGCTTAATTTAAATCTTTGTAAATCATAATCTCCTTGATTTTTTTGTCTGCCTCTTTCGTTGCTATTTTGTTTATTTCGTTGTCTTATTAAATAACCAGCACTTACTCCAAAACTAGCGCTGATGCTTGGTTTACTTTTTTGTTTTGTTATAGCAAAGTTTAACATTAATGGTACTGTAATGTATTTTAGGTTTAATTTATTTTTGCTAAAGGAAATAGAATCCCTAAAAACAAATGGTGAATTGGTAATAATACCAGCAACATTATACGGAACTGTGCCACCCTCCTTTAAACTTACTGGAGAACGAAATGAATAATTATCATACTCGATACCTAAACCATATTTTAAATTTACATTTCTTTTTATGATTGGTAATTTTTGTATGAAAAGCCAAATATTTACATTTGCACTTTTGCCTGCACTTAGTTTCATATCGTCTGCAGAAAATGCTGGGCTACCAGGTTTGCTAAATGCATACCCACCAGTATTGGCATAATTTGTTTGGTCATCCCAATTACCAAAACCAAGGTCTATTACAAAATAATTAGTGCTTTGTTTATGTTTTTTTGGGGTATTTACATTTTCCGAAATAATAGATACCGAAGAATCACTATTGGCTTTTTTATGTTTTTTTATAATTAAAATACTTCCTATGCGAATGGTATCATTATGTTTTTTTATTTCTGCCGAATCATTTGTGGAAGGTTTTTGCGCAAATGCTATAGTTGCCATGGCGCAAAAAAATGCTGTTAAAAAGTAATGCCTTTTCATGTTGTTTAATTTAATGAATAAATATTTTGATTATTTGGAGGCTATTTCAAAGCCTGCTATTTGCAAAGTATTTCCTGGTTTTACGTTTGCCGTACGTTCAATTGTTCTTTTTATTTTTCTAAAAAAAACAACTGCTTTACTATGTTTCACATTATCTTCATCCATATACAAAATTTTATTTTCGTTTTTTTCTGAATTTGATAAGAGTATAGCTTTTGCATAAGTATCTTCAAGCAGTACAATGTTTTCTTTAGATACAATAAGCGATTTTATTTTTTCTGCTGGATTTTCCATTGCTATTTGCTCTTGTACTACATTATTATTAATAATTTTTTGTTCTAGCTGTATTGTGTTTTCTTTTTTCAATGTTGCCACTTGTTCTTGCTTGTTTGTTTTACCAATTTGCGCTGTTTGTATATTGCTTTTTGTAACAATATTTTTATTGATTTCCGTTTCTTTTTTCTTAACTACTATTACATTTTCACTACTATTTTTTTTGTTTGCTAAAGTGTTATTTTCTTTTACATCGTTATTTAAATTTGTTATTTTAGCAACGTTTTGTGTAATATTAGTATCATTATTTATTTGTAAAACGGTATTGTTGTTTTTATTTTTAATGATTGGTTTGCTAGCAATTTCCGAATCTGATGGTGTGATATTTTTGTCAAAATACTTTAACCCAAAAAATAATCCAAACCCAATGAATACAGCTGCGGCAGCCCATCTTAACCATCTATTCACAATCACATTATCTCTTTCATTTTTATAAAGCAAATGTTTTTCTTCAAAAATAATTTTTTCTGTTTTATCTAATTTTGTGCGAAGCAATAAATCATACTCTCTATTGGCATTGGCATTTGTAGCAAGCAATGTATTTATTTCTACCAGTTCTTTTCCTTCTAATTCATCATCTATTTTTAATAATAACTTTTCTTGCAGTTTGCCATCAAAAATTGTTTCCTTGTATAAAAAACTTTTATCTGCAAACATAATTTCTTCAATAGGCAACACGGCTGCTTGTAGCATTTCCAATTCTATTCTTACGTCTTCATTTTCTGCTACAAAATCTTCTACTGCCTTACGCACATCTGCCCGCAACTCTTCATCTGCATATAGCAAAAAAAAGTGTTCATAATTATTACGGTTAATTTGCATTTTATTTAATCTTTATTCTTGTATTTATAATCTAACAATCTTCTACCTATAAAACATTTTCCATTTTTACCAAATATTCTCTCAGCTGTAACCTTGCTCTGTGCAAATACACTTTTACTTGGCTTTCGTTTAAATTTGTTATTTCACCAATTTCAGCATAATTATATCCTTCATAATCTTTAAGCATTACAAGGCTTCTATCTCTTTCATTTAATCTGCTCAAGGCTTCTTCTAAAATTCTTTTT
>JAYSOC010000502.1:0-7702 GCA_043723285.1 Ferruginibacter sp.
GGTGGTAAAACAGATTACAGAGTAATGATTACTTATGCTATACTCGGTTCAATATTTTTTATAGCAGGTATAAGTTTGGTACAAACTATAAAAGATGAAGCATAATTAAATAATTTACTTAAAAAAAATAAAACAATTTCACTCATCAATAATAAAAAAATGAAAAAAATAAATGTAATACTTATTGGCATGATAATGATAACAGGATTTGTATCATGTAAAAATTCTGAAAATGATGCTGCTAAGCAAGATGTGGTAAACTTAAATATGTATGTGGATTCAGTAGAAAAAGCTACTCCAATATATACTGTAGGTAATTGGGCTTCGTTAGATGAAGGATACCAAATGCGTGCAATGCAAGCAGAAAAATCGATGGCTACGCTTGAGACCTCAGACAAAGAAAAATTAGAGGCAAGTAAAGCAAGGTACGCAACCTTAAAAGCAAACTATGAAGCAAAATTGAAAGAGCAAGAAGCTGCTTCTAATATGAAGCTTAAAGAAACGGAGGGTAAACTACAAAATGAAATTAATCAAAATAAAACGACAACAGTTACAGGGCCAGATTATAGACAGGTACTAAGAAACAGATTATTTGGAGAAGGAAAGATTGGTGCGGACATGAAATTTGAATTTGTAACTGCACAAAATATTTATGGTATTTATAAAAATTTTGTAAATACAGTAGCAGACAATAAGAATAATTATACTCGTGAAGATTGGGACGAAATAAAAGTATTGTACGAGGCTCTGGATACAAGAAAGAATACGGTAGAAAAAGATTTGGCAGGTTCTGATAATAGGCAGATTGCTTTATTAAAAGTTAGATTTGCAACTATAAAAGCAACGCATAGGGCAGGCACAAAAGGTGCTGAAAACGAAGCGGCAAAAAAGTAGGTTTCGTGGTTTTTTAGTTAAAAAACGCTACAAATACTGGAGCGTTTTTTTATGCAAATATGTGAATGATGTAAATTTTTGTTGAAGTTATGTAATATAATTTACCTGTTTTCAATTCATCTTTGTTTTAGTATTTTAACAATTGAAAATCATAAATTATATGAAAAATTTCGTAAAAAATAATCTTACTAACATATTTAATTTGGTTTTGATAGTACTACTATTTACATATCCAATTACAAATATTACTGGATTAGAGAATAAAAAAGCTGAAACTACGAAAAGCGAACCTTTTAAAATAAGCAATAGCGGAATTGAAAATAGCAGTGATATAAATTTAAAGAAGTATAATAAATATTCAGTAAAACCAATTACAAATAGCGAGCCTATTTTTCAAACACACATCATTTTTTTTACAAAAAAATAATTTAAATAAACGAATTATAACCCGATGTAAAATAATTATGAAAAATATTTCGTTACAACTCTGCACTTTTCTTGTTTTCTACATTGTATTTTTTACTTCATGCAATGCTATTGAAGGTATATTTAAAGCAGGGATGGGAGTTGGTATATTTATGGTAATTGCCATTATTTCGTTAATTGTTTTTTTAGCTGTGCGCTTTAGCAAAAAAAATACATAATAAATAATATTAAAAATTTGGTGCTCATTTATTTTTATGGAATACAATTATATTAAAATAGAAGATAGATTTGGTGCTATCATTTCATTTTTGAAACAGCTTTCTGGCAAAGTTGAAATGATAGCAGATGAAATAGATAATGCAAATCTAAAAAACGCTATGCAATCATTTGCCATAGAAAGCTATGAATATGCAAACGAATTAAAAGCAGAAATGAATAATTTAAAAATTTCTAAATCATTTGTTGATTTTAATAATTTAATAGAAGAAATAACCGAAACTAAAATTGAAAATGTTTCTGAAGAAAAAGGCAAAGAGATATTTACATTTTGTGAAAGTTGTGAAGTCTTCTTTCATAAAATTTACAATGATTTCCTAAATGATTTATTGCCAAATATTTCTTTAAAAAATATTATTAGTTATCAATTAATGGGCATAAAATCTGCGTTTATGCGTATTAAAACATTGAATACTCTTCGCTTTCTACATTGAGTAATCAATAAAAAAATTATATGTTGATTGCTAATTTAAAAAATACAGTTTATGATGCTGGCCATGCAACAAAATTTGCAGGGCGATTTTTTACAGAATTAATTACGCCTCCATATGAGTTTAAAGAATTTGTAAAACAGTGTTACATCATTGGCTATAAATCATTACCTCTAGTTGGCATTACTGGTTTTATAATGGGGCTTGTACTTACGTTGCAAAGCAGGCCTACATTGGCAGAGTTTGGTGCAGAGTCTTGGCTACCAGGCATGGTGGCACTTTCGCTTATACGAGAAATTGCTCCTGTAATCACAGCATTAATATGTGCAGGAAAAATAGCATCAGGCATTGGAGCAGAACTAGGGTCTATGAAAGTAACAGAACAGATAGATGCTATGGAAGTATCTGCCATTAACCCATATAAATATTTAGTAGTTACTAGAATTTTGGCTGCCACTTTAATGGTGCCATTACTCGTAATATTTGCAGATGGTATCGGAATTTTAGGTGGATTTGTTGGTATTAATATTCATAGCGATGTTAATGTGGTTCGTTATTTTTCTCAAGTGCTGGCTTCCCTAGATTTTATTGATGTATTTCCTGCTACTGTAAAAACATTTTTCTTTGGTTTTTTTATTGGGATGATAGGCTGTTACAAAGGCTATAATGCTGCAAATGGAACGGAGAGTGTGGGTAAAGCAGCAAATGCGGCTGTGGTAGTTTCATCACTCAGCATATTTATAATTGATATGTTGGCAGTGCAAATAACAGACCTTTTTTATTAATATAGAAATGATAACAGAAACAATTACTAAAAATAATAATTTAACAACCGATACAAATCATGCTGTTATTGATATAAAAGGATTGTACAAATCGTTTGGCAAAAATGATATATTAAAAGGTGTAGATATTAACGTAGAAAAAGGTGAAAATTTAGTGGTTATAGGAAAGTCAGGCTCAGGCAAATCGGTTACTATAAAATGTTTGGTGGGTTTGGTAAAGGCAGATGCAGGAGAGATAAAAGTGTTTGGTACAGACATTACTACACTCCAAGAAAAAGAATTAAATAAAATACGATTAAAAATTGGTTTTCTTTTTCAAAATGCAGCCTTGTATGATTCGATGACAGTAAGAGAGAATTTAGAATTTCCTCTAAAACGCCATTCAAAAAATATAACACAAAAAGAAATAGATGAATCTATAAAAGAAATTTTGGAAAGTGTAGGACTAGCAGAAGCAATAGACAAAATGCCTTCTGAATTATCGGGCGGTATGCGAAAAAGAATTGGGCTTGCCCGCACACTTATTTTAAAACCAGATATTATTTTGTATGATGAACCAACTACTGGTTTGGATACCATTACATCGAGAGAAATAAGTGAGCTTATTTTGATGATGCAAAAAAAATATAAAACTACTTCTATAATCATTACACATGATATGGCTTGTGCAAAACTTACTGGAGATAGAATTGTAATTTTAAAAGAAGGTGTGATAGATGCGGAAGGCACTTATGAAACATTGGAGAAAAGTGATAATGAATGGGTAAGATCATTTTTCGTTAAATAAAATAAAAAACTTGATATGAAGAAAGAATCAGGATCTACTTGGAAACTAGGAATGTTTGTTGTAATTGGATTAGTGCTATTTGTAGGTACAATATACTTTATTGGCAAGCAGAAAAATTTATTTGGTAATACTTTTCGATTAAAGGCACAATTTAAAACGGTAAGTGGTTTAAAAGTGGGAAACAATATACGTTTTTCGGGCATCAATGTAGGAACAATAGATGACATTGAATTGTTAACTGATACTTCAGTACTGGTGTACTTGGTAATGAAAAAAAACGTACAAAAATTTATTAATACTTGTGCTAGAGCAAGCATAGGTTCTGATGGATTGATGGGTGATAAAGTATTAACGATTTCTTCTGGAGCAAAAGAAAATAATGCAGGAATAAAAACAAATGTAAAAGATAATGATTTCATTTTATCGAAAAACCCAATAGAAATGGAAGATGTAATGCTGAGTGTAAAAAGCAGTGTTGATAATGCAAATATTATAACGCAACAACTAGCATCATTTAGTTATAAAATGAATAATAACGACGGGGTATTATCAAAATTATTATCCGACAAAGAATTTTCTGGTAGTATAAAATCTACACTTACTAATTTGGAAAATAGCTCTAATCAATTTTCTAAATTTACAACAAAGATGAATAGTGGAAAAGGGACATTGGGAAAACTGATGAATGATGATAAACTTGGTAAAGCATTAGATAGTACGATGGCTAACTTACAAAAAAGCACCAAGGGATTAAGTGAAAATATGGAAGCAGCTAAAAGTAGTTTTTTATTGAGAGGAGCATTTAGAAAACAAAGAAAAACTGCTGCTAAAAAACTGGAGCAAGAAAAGAAAGAAAAACAAAAATTGACATTAAAAAATAATACGGATAGCATAAAATAACATTCTTGATGTATAATTACATTAGTGGTATATTTTAAAATATAACAGCTTTCTATTAGTATTTATTATGAAGAAATTATTTTTTTAGATAGTACGTAACATATAATATAACCACTTCCTGAAAATTTTAGGTTACCAAATGGTAACAGCTACAAAAATTTTTAAAAAAAACTGGCAAAATAATTCTTTCGATATTACTATGTCTAATATTGATTGTTATTTGTGTTTTTATTTTATAAATACTAAAAATAACAAGAAGATATTAAAAAATCAGGTTATAAAATACCCACTAAACAAGTTTAAACCAAATGCATAACCACGTTCAGTTGCTACTTGTGAAGATGTAACATTAGAAATATTATTTATGATTTATGCTGTAGATTTATAAAATCTTCCGAACAGTTATGGTGTGGACAGCAACCAATAAGAAAATTTATAATTCTTTTTTAAAAAAAATCGTTGTAAGACGTGGCACCAGAAAAAATGCAGTAAAATAATTTACTGCATTTTCACTTTATATAAACCAAATCAAAACTTAAGCTGGTTTATCTTCCATTTCTGCCGCCTCTATATTTATGGTAGCAACGGCTACTTCTGTCAATTTTGCATCCGCAGATTTTTCTTCTGTTAATGTTTTTTCTAGTAATAAGGGTGCTTCTGCTAAACCAAGTGTAACCAAAAATTGATGTAACGTACCATAAGTAGCAATTTCATAATGCTCTACTTTTTGTGTTGCCGATATAATGCCTGCATCACGCATGCCACGTTTTTCACACAATTCCATTATTTCTCCAGCTTTTTTAATTAAGCCATCCATGGCCTCGCACTTTTTAGCAACCGTCATTTTTTCGATAATAGCAAAAACTTTCTCTAAGCGACTTACTTGTTCAATAGTTTCTGCTAAATGACTTTTCAATGCTTCCGACAATTTTGATGAAGTGGCATTTTTTATCATTTTAGGAATTACTTTTGTCAACGCTTTTTCCGCCCAATAAATATCTTTTAATTCATCTTCAAATAATTTCATTAATTGGGAATGCTTTATCATTCCATTATTTGAAGCAGGCATTGAAGGCTTAAGTGCTGGTTATGTTGCTGGTGATTTTTTGGTTGTTTTCTTTTCCATCTTTATTTTTTTATTGTTTTAATTGTTGTTTCATTCTTTACATTTTTATCTCGTGCCCCTACGTGTGGTAAAGCATCTACATCAGGCTCTGTACTAGCCTCAGAAGCTTCTGCAATTTCAACCACTTCTTTTTGCAAAGGATCTTTAGGGTTTGGCGCTTCTTTATTAAAATCTTGATATGTTTTATCTTTTAATATTTTGGTATTAGCCAAACTATTCCCTTTTAATTTTTTTACCATCGTAGATAATATTTTCTTACTAAAATAAATTTCATAACAAAAGTGTAATTCTTTAATCGATATTTTATTACATCATTTTTTAAAAAAATTGCATGATTCACACTTTACTATATGCGTTGTAGATCATTAAATAAAATATGAAAAATCGTTTGCATAATTTTAAAACCATAAGTTGTATATGAAAAAAAGGGCGTGAATAATACAATTTATTTGAATAATTGTGTAACAATTTTTTACAGCAGACATTTGACCTTAGCAATATCAAATTTTAAAATAAAATATATACTTTATAAACAATGAAACAAATTTGATGTGTAAAGAGGCAATAGAAATGGTAAAGACGCTAAAATGATAGCCTCAGTAGCTACAGGCAAAACTTTATTAAATGCAAAAGTAGGTTCGCAAAAAATTATAAATTAAACTACTTATATAAAAAGCAGTTGCAGTAATCCAACTGCATTTTTTTGCCTTTACGTGTACAACAATATAAATTCCCTTATAAACATATACAATATGAAAAGACATTTACTATTTCTAATTCTTATTTTCAATATGTCAAACTTATACGCAGGATACACCAATGGTGCAAAGCCTGAAATTAAATCTGCACTGTTTGCCGATACTATTGCGCCTTTCGCATTGGTAGCGGGTGGTAGTAAGGGCATAGGATATGCTATAGCAGAAGCTTTAGCCAAACGCAATTATAATTTAATTTTAATTGCAAGAAATGTGGATACTTTAATAGCTGCAAAAAATAAATTGGAAACGTTATACAATATACATGTAGAAATATTGGTAAAAGATTTGAGCAAAGAAACTGCTGCTGCTGAGATAGCTACATGGTGCAATGATAAAAATATACAACTAAAAATGCTTTGCAATGTAGCAGGTATAGGTGGTGCGAATGATTTTTTATCTTCTTCACTCGATAGCTTACAATATATGGTACGACTAAATGTAGAATCGATGATGAGTTTAACACTAATGCTTCTACCGCTATTAGAAAAAAATGCACCAGCTTATATACTTAATGTAGCAAGCATGGCAGCCTTTGCTCCAATACCTGCAAAAAATTTGTATGCATCTACAAAATCAGCTGTATTGTATTTTAGTTATGGTTTACGATACCAATTAAAAGCAAAAGGAATCAGTGTAAGTTGCCTCTGCCCAGGTCCCGTATTTACAAAACCATCTATAGAAAAAGATACCGAAGAAAAATTAGGATGGTTTGGAAAACAAATGGCAGTTTCTCCCAAAAAGGTAGGAGAAGTAACTGTAAAAAAAATGCTAAAGGGTAGAATGATTATTGTACCAGGCACGGTATCAAAAATGGTTTCCATATTTATTCGCACCTTACCTAAAAGATGGGCTGCAGCTCTTTATAATAAGATAGGATAGAGTAAAATTTGGAATAATATAACATTAAAAATATAGTCAGTTATTAAAGGAAATAAACAGCGCATATTACATTTAATGTGTGAATCTTGCAACTTTTTTAAAAAATTATATAATGAAAAATATCTAATAAAAATCATCTTTACGATGAAATAAATTTTCGAAAATTTAAAAGAACCGATTTGCACACTTCAGCATAGAAAGAATAGAAAAAAGTGGAGTTAAAAAAATATCATAGTAGAAAATATTAATACCAAAAGAAAGCCGGTACATTTCAATCAAAAAACAAATCCACGATTTCAAAAATTAGATAAATGCTTGGAAAACTAATGGAAATAGAACATATTAAACATTAAAAAAATAAAATACAATGGATAAAATTTCTATCATTTCGTCTAGTATAAGAGAAGAAAGAAATAGCCATAGGGTAGCACTTTACTTCA
>JAYSOC010000503.1:0-3079 GCA_043723285.1 Ferruginibacter sp.
CATACCTTGGTCTCCTGCACCTTGCTCTTCTTTTTTCTTTCTATCTACACCTTGGTTTATATCGCCACTTTGCTCGTGTATTGCACTTAAGATACCACAAGAGTTTGCTTCAAACATATACTCGCTTTTAGTATAACCAATTTTGCGAATAACGCCACGAGCAATTTCTTGCACATCTAAATATGCTTTACTCTTTACTTCGCCGGCTAGCACTACTTGGCCTGTAGTTACAAGTGTTTCGCAAGCTACTTTACTGCTAGGGTCAAAAGCTAAAAAATTATCAATAAGCGCATCACTAATTTGGTCAGCAACTTTGTCTGGGTGTCCTTCACTTACGGACTCGGATGTAAATAAATATGGCATTTAATTTTATTTTTTAAGATTGCAAAGATAAGGGCAGGATTTTAAAAAAACGAAAGCCTTTCATAATAAATGAAAGGCTTATGTTATAATGTTTTAAAATTAATTTACACTTTAGAATAAACGATCACTAATTTCATTTTATGATTATTTGCATTTGTACCGGTTCCTACTTTTACTCTACCTAAAGCAAGAGGGTTATAAAAAGGAATAACATACTTTAATCCTTCATATTGAGGATAAAAATAATTAAAAGGTGAAAACAACCTCAAATCGTAATTTTTATAACCGTTGGTAACAATATGTTGTACATATCTGGTAATATTTATTTCGTACCTATAAAAAGTATTTGCACCGTCAAATCTTTTTAAAGCTGCACCACCAAAATTATTTAAATCAATATTGCCATTTGGAAAAGGATGATACAATGAATTTATTCCTACAGCATCGGGATTGTAGAAAAATTGATTGCTTAAATCGAAAGGAATAGGTTTGTAACGTTGTGGTATTGTATTTAAAGTGTCTTTTAAATCGAGATACAAATAAGGTGGAGGTGTAAAATAATTATCGGTTGGTGCTCCACTTGGGTTTTGTTCCACAATTAAATATGCTCTGTGCACAATTCTATTGGTTGCTTTGGGGTTGCCAGCGTTCAATTCTGGTATTTTTAAACTGGCAAATGTTCCAGGTGCCGTTTGCAAGTAAACATCATTTGTAAGAGCTCCTACAGCAGGTATTGTACTCAAAGTATAATCTCTCTTTACATAATTAGCACTTGAAGATACTAAACCAGATGCAGTTCTTTGTGGATACATTTGAAAAGACTGAATAACTGTGTCTTTCCCTCCAGTAGCTTTTCTTTTAAAATATTGAAATTCTAATCTTGTTTTTGCATCTGCTAAATTTACATAATACAAAGCATTGCCAGACCCAGATACTTTTATTTCAAAGCCATTAGATTTTGTTCTGAAAATAGAATCGCTTTTAAACCCATTATTTGAACCTGTTGTAGTAGAATCTTGTGTAAAAAGTGAAGCTGCCAGGGTTCTACCTGCAACTGTTGAAAGTGGAATTCTAATTTGATTTTCTACAGAATCTTTACCATAAGCTAATTTCTTTTTGCTAATTATATCTTGCGATTTTAAAGTTGCAGTACCTAATATTCCACCAATACTTGAAGATGGTGGTTGATAATTTAGCCTTCTTAAAGTATCAGTCTTAACCAAAAAATCAATATCTGAAATTGCCCTTACTTCAAATTTTTGTGCAACAGATGTATCTCCCCATGCACCTCTATAAGAAAGACAAATAAAAGCAGAATCGAATCCAGTACCCGGATAACCTTTTGTGGTATCGCCTACAGCACCAAAATAAAAAGGATAAAAAGTAGGTTTAAACTGCACATAAATAGCAGCTTCAGTATTACCAAATTGAGGATCATTCGTAATATTTCCAATTACATGGTTTTCGGTTTTAGATAATATTGTACTATCATCTACATTTGTAAAAATGCCTTGAGTAGCTGTTACATCTAGCGTATCGGCAAAAGTATTTATGTTATCTACAGTTAGCAAGTCACCACCCTGTGTAGTTGTATCAAATTTTGTACAACTATATCCAATAACCAATAATGAAGCAGCCAAAAAAGCTGTAGGTAGAAATCTTTTTTGCAAAGCAATAATTTTTAAAAATTCTGAGTAATTTTATTATTTAGCAAGATCGGCATATAATTGTAAATAGTCTGTTAAATCGCTATCGGCATTATACTTTAATATTTTTTTGCCACGCACTTTTGCAAATTCTGTTGCTAGCTTTTTATCTGGCGTATCGGTACCAAACGTAACAGCATCAGCGTATGTAGCGCCACCTCTAAACATAGCCAAGTTATTTATTTCTTTAAATGGCTCTAATTCTTTTTTAGTAACATTATCATTTATAGCAGCCAATTGTAAAAAATCGGCTCCCAATTTTTCTTTAAATGTAGTTTCGCTAATAGTATAAACTACTTTGCAATGGCTAAATACTGGCTCTTTTTTATAAGCAGAACGTATAAACATTGGCACCAATCCCGTCATCCAACCGCTACAATGAATAATATCTGGAGGCCAACCGAATTTTTTTACGGTTTCTAAAGCGCCTTTGCAAAATAAAACGGTACGCAAACCATTATCATCAAAAAACTTACCTGCTTCATCGGCATAAACAAACTTTCTTTTAAAAAAATCTTCATTATCCAAAAAATAAACCTGCAATCTTGCATTTGGCAATGATGCTACTTTGATGGTAAGCGGATAATCATTATTATCTATAGAAACATTTATGCCAGATAACCTTACAACCTCGTGCAAACGATGTCTTCGTTCGTTTATAGTACCGAATTTTGGCATAATACACCTAACTTCCATATTATTGTCGTTAGACATAACTGCAAGCTTGTTTACAATTTCTGCAAACGAAGTAACATCTACATAAGGAGACATTTCGTTGGCAATAAATAAAATCCTTTTCTTTGTAGACATTGATGTGCAGAATTAAGTACAAATAGAAATTTGAAACGGCTGCAAAAGTAACATAATTTATTGATATAATAGCCCATTACGCTTGTATTCAACCTAAAGTAGAAATATGATTATCATAAAATCAATTAGTAAAATAAAAGAGGCAATAGATAGATTAAAACAAAATGGCAAAACCATCGGATTTGTCCCAACCATGGGAG
>JAYSOC010000504.1:0-3079 GCA_043723285.1 Ferruginibacter sp.
TACTCTATACATTATGAAATTGATGCTGATCAAAATAGGGTTTTAATAATTTCCATTTTTCATTTTAGCAAAGAGCCTTTATGGTAAGTCAAATCTGTAATGCTAAGCATCCCTTATTCTTACCTTCGTGCCTTAGTATTTCAAAAATAAATTATATGCCTTTTCACAAAATAATAAACGACCCAGTTTACGGTTTTATTACCATAGATGATGAATTGATTTTTAAAATCATTGCACATCCCTACTACCAACGACTGCGTCGCATTCAACAAATGGCCATGGCGCATTTGGTTTACCCTGGTGCAGTACATACAAGGCTGCATCATTCTTTAGGCGCTTATCATCTTATGTGTATGGCACTCCAAGAACTTAGCCGAAAAGGCGTAGAAATAACTGCACAAGAACAACAAGCTGCAAAAATTGCTATTCTTTTGCACGATGTAGGTCACGGGCCTTACTCACATGCGCTGGAGCAAGTGCTGGCAGAAGGTGTGCATCACGAAAAAATATCTGTGCTTATTATTGAAGAACTCAACAAAAAGTTTGATGGCAAATTACAAACTGCTTTAGAAATATTTAACGGCTCTTATCATAAAAAATTCTTGCATCAATTGGTAAGCGGACAGTTAGATGTAGACAGAATGGACTATCTTACTCGTGATAGTTTTTTTACTGGTGTTATAGAAGGCTCCGTGGCTTACGATCGTATTTTGAAAATGATAACGGTACACAATGGAGAGTTGATGGTGGAGGAAAAAGGAATTTACTCTATAGAAAAATTTTTGATTGCACGCAGGCTTATGTATAGGCAAGTGTATTTACACAAAACGGTAGTAAGTGCAGAGCAAATGCTACAACGCATTATTAAGAGAGCTAAATTTATTGGCGCACAATGTCAGCTTCCACTAAATATTTTTATAAACGAACCATTACAAAATGTAACGCTAGAGCAGTTTTGCAGTATAGATGATGCAGATATTATGATGGCTATAAAAACATGGTGTAATAATGACGATAAAGTATTGTCTATACTATGCAAAGGCATACTAGATAGAGAACTGCTAAAAGTAAAATTTGTAGATTCATATTATGATGATGCAGCATTACAAGATAAAAGAGCGTCTATATCAAATCAATTAGGTATTAGTGAGGAAGATGTAAAGTGGTTAGTATATGCTGGTGAGGTAGGAAACAGTACGTATAATTTTGATGAAAACCCTATTAAAATCCTATATAAAGATGGAAGCATAAAAGATATTTCTGAGGTTGATGATGCACTGATCAATGAAAGTATGCGTAGCAACATCAAAAAATATTATATTTGTTATCCAAGCCTTTATTAAATTTAATTTTAACGCATGCAATTTAGCGCAGCACAAATAGCACAAATTATTGGAGGCACTGTACATGGTAATGGGGATACAACTGTGGCTTCTTTTGGCAAAATTGAGGAAGCGGTTGCAGGGCAGTTGGCATTTTTGGCTAATCCTAAATACGAAGAATATTTATATACTACAAAGGCAGATGTCATTATCATTAATGAGTCCCAAGTGCTTAAAGAGCCATTATCTGCTACACTCATAAAAGTACCAGATGCATACAGCGCTTTTGCTCTATTACTTCGCCAATACGAAAGGTTGCAAGCCCAACAAATGGTAGGCATACAAGAGCCTGTTTACATACACGCTACCGTAAAAAAAGGAGAAAATATTTTTATTGGTGCATTTGCTTACATAGGAGAAAATGTGATAATTGGCGATGGTTCAAAAATATATCCCAATGTTTATATAGGTAATAATGTAATAATAGGCGAAAACACTGTTATTCACCCTGGCGTAAAAATATATCATGATTGTCTTATTGGAAAAAAAGTTGTAATACATGCGGGCACAGTTATTGGTGGCGATGGATTTGGCTTTGCCCCACAAACTGATGGTAGTTTTAAAAAAATACCACAAATGGGCAATGTAATTATAGAAGATTATGTAGAAATTGGCAGCAATACAACTATCGATAGAGCAACGATGGGCAGCACTATTATTAAAGAAGGCGCAAAGCTTGATAATTTGTTGCAAATAGCCCATAATGTAGAAGTAGGAAACAATACCGTAATAGCTGCACAAAGCGGTGTGAGTGGTAGCACTAAAATAGGCAACAATGTTATGATTGGTGGGCAAGTAGGAATAGTTGGTCATTTAACAATTGCAGATGGCAGTAAAATAAATGCACAAAGTGGCGTAAGTAAATCTATGAAAACGCCAAACCAAGTAGTAACGGGCTCTCCCGCCTACGATTTTACCGCTGCACTACGTAGCCAAGCGCTTATGCGTAAGCTACCAGAGTTGGAAAAAAGGGTGAAGGAGTTAGAGGAGCTGGTGAAAAAGATGGAAAATTTTACGGGTTAATTTTTCTATCGATATATTCAATGCAATCTTGAAAATCTCGTCTCCAATGTTTTCCAAATTTTTTTATTAAACTATCATTTGTTTTTTTGTTTATTAAATTTATGCTATCTCTTAATCCTTTTGAAATTACACAGCCTCCTATATTTTCATATTGAAATCCATAAAGTTTAGCTATAATATTTTCTTTCGTATGGTCATCTGGTAAACCCGTGAGAAACCATTTTAGATCCCCCGTTTTTTTAGGCGTAACAATTTTGCCTGATTTTTCGCTACAACTAACAAATAAGAAGAGTATAAAAAATAGTATAATTCGCATATCAAGGTTTCTAATAAGATCATTTTCAAATTAAAATCCATACAAATCAACTACTAAATATTTTCATTTTCATCTTTTTACCCCACTTTTCCTCCCATTTTTAAAATATCTTTGCCACAAACCGAAACCGTAAGGCATGGATATAAACTTTAATGAAAACAAGCAACATACGCTTGCTGCACCAGCAACAATTTCAGGTACAGGGTTGCACACAGGTGTTTTAGCAGATATGATTTTGCATCCGGCACCAATAAATTCAGGTTTTTATTTTAAGCGCTCAGATATAGAAGGCTCTGCACCCATAAAAGCAGATTGCGACTTGGTTACAGATACAAGCCGTGGTACTACCATAGAAAAG
>JAYSOC010000505.1:0-7692 GCA_043723285.1 Ferruginibacter sp.
CATAAGTATCTGTAGAAAAAAACAATATAAAAGCTAAAATATATCGCATTATACAAAGTAATTTTTAATAGCCACTGCAACTAATTTAGAAAGCGTACTTGCACCAAATTTGTGCATAATATTTTTCTTATGGGTATCTACTGTGGCAAAGCTTAAAAAAAGTTGTTTAGCAATTTCTTCGGTTGTTAAACCATCACAATATTTACCCAATATTTCTACCTCTCGTTTTGTTAAAGCTTCTTTTAAATAATATTCGCTATTAATGCTAACCTTTATGGTGGAAGTATTGATATAATTAACGGCTTCTGAAATGTATTTCTTTTTATTTTCTATTGCTGTTATGGCTTTATCAATTTCCACTGCATCGCAACTTTTGTGTAAGTAAGCATTGGCTCCATGCTCCATACTGGTATCCACATATTTTTTATCAGCCGTCATAGAAAGCATTAATATTGGCATGGTATAACCTTTGGCTCTTAATTGCTGTAAGGTAGAAATGCCATCACCTTCCGGCATATACACATCTAAAAAAATCCATTCAGGTGCTTTTGCATTACAAGCTTTAACTACCTCTTGCCCATTGGTGAAAATACGAATATTGGTATAGCCTAAGTGCTGCAAAAGGCTGCTGATGCCCTGTGCCACCATAATGTGGTCATCTGCTATATATATTAAATCGGGGTTTATTTCCATGGTTGCTGGTGTAAAATACTCATTAAAAGCAAAAATGGGTTAAAATATGGTATAAAAAAAATACACTAATCAGTGTATAGGAAACCGCAGCAATTACAACCAGATTTGTAATATATTTTTTAACTCACTTATCATGAAAAAGTATTTAGTTGGTTTTTTTATAGTATTCGCCTTTATGCCAAATTCATTAGCTCAAACATTTACTCTTGTAAAAGATATTAGGGCTGGGGTTAGTACTTCTGCCCCTGATGAACTGACAGCATTTAACAACAAGCTATTTTTTAGGGCAAATAATGGTACTAATGGGAATGAGCTTTTCGTTACGGATGGAACAGAACCGAATACTTTAATGGTGAAAGATATTAGACCGGGTGCATCAGGCGGAAGTGTATCACTTATGTCTGTACTTAATAATAATCTGAGTTTCTTTTCTAATGATGGAACTAACGGTGTTGAATTATTTAAAAGTGACGGAACAGAGTCTGGAACAACTTTAGTTATGGATGTTAATCCAGGAACTGCTAGTTCAGTTGGCGGCTTTTTTACAACACTTAATGGATATAAATACTGGGACGGAACAGTTAATGACGCAAGCGGTCCGGTAACAGAATTATGGCGAACTGACGGAACAGCGGCAGGTACAACTCTGGTGAAGGCAATTCAGGCTGTTGGTACTGGTGGCAGTTCTCCAAGAAGTTTTGTTACAATCGGGAATCAAATATTCTTTTTTGCCGATGATGGGGTAAGTGGTTATGAAGTATGGAAGTCTGACGGTACTGCGGCAGGTACTGCACTTACCAAAGACATTAATCCCGGCAGTCTGCCATCTTCACCTGAAGGACTTGAGATAAAGGGCTTTAACAATGTTGCCTATTTTAAAAAAAGCAATGGTGTTAATGGCGTAGAGTTATGGCGTTCTGATGGAACTGAGCCTGGAACATATATGGTTAAAGATATTAACGCAGGGGCTGGTGATAGCAATCCTTTTAATTTTATTGTTTTCAATAACTCATTATATTTTATAGCAACGGACGGTGTTTCCAATAAACTCTGGAAAACAGATGGAACAGCAGTAGGAACAATATCACTTGCAGAAGCTGGTGGAGTTTTTAATACCAGCGGATTAATTTCAATGGCTGTTTTGGGGAACTATTTATTTTTTCCTGGTGTTGATGCTACCAACGGAATGGAGCTATGGAAAACAGACGGAACTATTGGCGGCACCGCAATTGTTAAAGATATTAATCCGGGAACTGCATCTTCCGGTCTTGCAAATTTTATTAATGTTGGTAGTAAAATTGTTTTTAAGGCTACAACAGCATCTGAAGGAGCAGAGCCATGGAGCAGCGATGGTACTGCTACCGGCACTAATTTAATGCATGATATAGAGCCCGGAACCGGCTCTAGCGTGATTGAAAAGTTTACAATTGTTGGATCAAAACTTTTTGCACTGGCCACTACCACTACATACGGTAGAGAAGTATGGGTAATTAATAATTTTGTAGTTCTTCCTCTAGAATTCATTTCCTTCTCTGCACAAAAATGTAACAACAATCAAGTTTGTTTAAATTGGAAAACAGCCAACGAACAAAACGTAAGTCATTTTGAAATAGAAAGAAGTATTGAGGGTATCAATTTTACTACCACGGTTATAAAAAATGCAAACAATCAGACAGAGAATACTTATACTGTAAAGGATGACATTTCCGCTTTGCTACACAGCAAAAAAATCTATTATAGAATAAAACAAGTGGATAATGATGGCCGCAATAAATTAAGCAATATAAACTTGGTGCTATTAGACAATAAAGGACTAATGGTATATCCTACACTAGTTACGAATTCTTTTTTTATACAAAATGATGCTAATGCAAAAATGCAATTGCGACTCTTAGGCGCTGATGGTAAATTAATAATACAGCAAATAATAAACCCTGGAACATATGTGGTTTCCATGGAGATGTTACCAAGCGGTATTTACTATTACAATGTTGCAAGCGATAATGGCGTTAAAAATAGCACAGGAAAAATTATTAAACAATAGATTAAAAAAAGTTAGTTTTTCTTTTCTGAATAACGACTCCAGCAGGAGATGGCAATGACATTAAGTTAGGGAACGAGTTGTAATGTTGAGCAGCTTGTCGAAATCGAATTTGTGTATCGTTTTTATTACCCCGAATTAAATAAGCTCAGTCTGATAACCCTTAACTTAATGACATTGCCTTTTGAGACGCCCCTAATTTACAAAAAAGATTTTGCCAATATATAACTCCTGCGGAGTAATTAATTAACTCAAACAGCTTCTAAATAAGTAAATTATTTTTTATAAATAATTACGCTAAAACTAGTTTGTTGATCAAATATAAATTTGGGCTCAGGGTTGCCATTTTTTGCCAAAGCTGCAATGGCTCTTTTTATACCTACATTAAAACTATTTATATACCCTAAGTTTTTTGCAGCTTCTGCCAATGCAGGATTTCGATAATCATTTTTATTCGGAAAATTTTCAGGCCTTGCATCTCCAAACAAACCGCCTGGGTTTGTTATTTCAATACGGTTGCTAAATTCATAAAACTTTATGGCTGCGTTAGATTGATAATCTTTATGAATGATGGCATTATACAACAATTCTTGTATGGCAGATGGCGGATAAGAAAAGGAATATTCTTCTCCCAATTTTTGTTGTACTTTTTTTGAAATTTGAGATTTAATAAAACCATCCATCAATTTCATTTGGGTGGTTAAGTCTCCATCAAAACTATGTTCATATTCAAAATCACTTACTTCATCTTCGCCCACAAACCGCACATATTGTACATGCGCACCGGCCATAAAAAACTTTGGATTTTTTCCAAACATTAAAATACCTGCATTCGTAGGACAATCGGCAATTAGGTCATAAAATTTTAAAGATGCCAATTGTTGTTTTATCTCCCTCCCATTTATTCGCAATGTTTCTTCGTCTATTGCATTGGGCAAATAGGTTAATTTAAATATGTCTCCACTAATATCTTCTAAAGTACTGCCATAGCAAGGTTGCGTATCAAAAGAACGTGCAAAGGTTGAACGTTTTTCGCTTAATATTCTTTCCTCTGCTTCATTTGCTGTTCCTTTTCTTGGCCCAATTCTTACACTAACTTTTCCTTTATACCTTACCGGAGGAAAGGGAGAGGGTTGAACTTCTACAACGGCCACATCACCATCTGGATAAGAAAATTTTGCTACCACCATGGCAGGTGGAGGAACAATTCTGCCATCGGTTCTATAACTCAATAATGTTTGTAAAAGTTGTTCATCTACAATTGTACCATTTAAACTGCCATTATCATTTGCACCCACAATTAAATAACCCGGTAAGCCATGCGCAGCCATATCGTTACTAAAAGAACAAATAGCTTCACCAAATTTATCGGCATCCGTTTTAGATATAGTTTTTTCAATTCTATCGGCTTCTAATTCTGATAATATGACTGTCAATTGGTCTTGGGTAATCATGCCACAAATATAATTCTAAATTTTTCTTGATAATATATATTTACCATAATTGATGAAATTGAAGAATTCTGCACCAACATACAATTTAATAGAAAATAATATCTCCAAAACGAATAAGTTCTTTTGAACAATCCAATAAATAGCAAAGTTTACATAAAGACCTTTTAGGTTTACGAACACAACCTCGAACCTTGAATCTTCAAATTTGAACCAATTTTCAATTCATCATTTCCTTCGCATTTGCAATAGCCGCCGCTGTTGGCTTTTCGCCACTTAGCATTTGTGCAATGGCTACAATTCTTTCATCGTCGTTTAATAGGCGTACAGATGTTTGTATGGTATCGTTTACAATTTGCTTATACACGAAATAATGTGCAACTGCTTTTGCAGCTATTTGTGGCTGGTGTGTAATGGCTATAAGTTGGTGACTTGTGCTAAGGTCTTTCATTATTATACCAACTTGTTTTGCTGCTTCGCCGCTTATGCCTGTATCTATTTCATCAAATATTAAAACTGGTAGTTGTAGTTTTTTTGCTACCAACGATTTTACAGAAAGCATTAACCGACTAAGCTCACCACCACTGGCTACTTTGTGCAATGGTTCAAAACGATTGCTCTTGTTGGCATCAAACAAAAAATTTATTTCGTCGCTGCCATTTGAAGATAATGCAGTAGGTTTTATTTCTACTTTTATTTGTGCATTGGGCATACCTATTTGTGCTAACAAGGCATTTACTTTTTGGGTAAATGGTTTTGTTTGTGCATTTCGGTTAGTATTTATTTTTGTAGCAATGTTGGTTGCTTCTGTAAAAAATTTAGTACTTTCTTTTTCTAATTTTTCTATGTTGGTTGTGATATTAAAAACAGCATTTAACTTTTGTTGTAATGTTTCTTGTATTTCTAATAATTGCGAGGTGGCAGTTACACCATGTTTCTTTTGCAATTTATAGCCCGCAGAAAGGCGCTCGTTTACAGTGTTTATGCGTTCTGCATCGTATTGTATGCCATCGTCTATTTTTTCTAATTCATCGGCTACATCTTGTATTTCTATTTGTGCACTTACGAGTCTCTTTTGTAAATCTTCTATATCTGTATGGTATTCTTTTAAGCTACCTAGTTTTTGCGCAAGTGCTTTTAAATTTTGCGCTATGGGTTCTTCGCTATTGCTAAGTGGAGTATAAACACTGCTCAATTGTAGTTTTATATTTTCTGCATTGCTCAATAATTTTATTTCTATGTCTAAATTTTCTAATTCATTTTCTTGCAGGTTTATTTCTGTAAATTCTTCCAATAAAAATTTATTGTAGTCTGCTTCCTTATCTGCATTGGCTTGTTGTATGCGCAATGCTTCTAGTTCATTTTTTGCTGCGGTATATTTTGTAAAAACAGTTTTTAGTTCAGCCAATAAATTTGCATTATCTGCCAATGCATCTATTACTTCTCTTTGAAAATTTTCAGTGCCTATTTCTTGTGTATCAAATTGACGATGTAAATCGACAAGGTTATTACTAAGTTCTTTTAGTTGTGTAAGGTTTACGGGTGTATCGTTTACAAAACTTCTGCTCTTGCCATTGGCGGCTATTTCTCTGCGTATAAGAATATCTGTTTCGTGGTCTAAATCGTTGGCTTCAAAAAAATCTTTTACGCTTGCTTTGTTTTTTAAATGAAAAGTAGCTTCTACAATGCATTTTTTATTTTTGTCTTTTAGCACGGCTGTATCTGCACGCTTGCCTAGTACAAGGTCTAGCGCACCCATGAGAATACTTTTACCTGCACCTGTTTCGCCTGTTATGATGTTTAGCTTTTCAGAAAAATTGATGGTCAATTCGTCTATAATAGCGTAGTTGAGTATTTTTAGTTTTTGTAGCATAATATATAAAGAAGCAAATTAGATAAAGTAAAGGATATGAGGAAATGTTTCCTCACCCCTTGCCCTCTCCACGAAGTGGAGAGGGAGACACTCGAAGATTGAAGCGGATGGGGGGGGCTTCACATAGGCGACGAACTCCAACGGGGTTCACTTTGAGTAACCATGGGTGAAACCCATGGATTGCGACATAGCTCGCAACAACCCCAACGGGGTTTAACAATGTGAAAACGTAATCTATTGCAAAATAAAAGTTGATAAAAGTTATGCTGATGAAGAGCTGCGGGATGGGCAGTAGTAGCTGCCGCAAATAATAAAGCTTGAAGTATAAAAGAACATTGTTGCGGCACTACTACAGACAGCCCGAACTAATGTTCAAAAAAGTGATGAAGCACACAGCCCAAAAAAAAGGCCCCTTAAATCCCCCGAAGGGGGACGTTAAAGCTCCATAAATTTAGAAAGTTGGTAATTGTTTTAGAGTTCACAAGTCCCCCTTCGGAGGGATTTAGGGGGCATCTGCATTTTGTTTTTTACCTTTATCGCAATTAATAAAAATTGTAATGGTAAAAACGGGAGATTATAATACGCTACGAGTATTGCGAAAGGTAGATTTTGGGGTGTATTTAGATGATGGCGAAGCAGGAATTTTATTGCCGAAAAGATATGTGCCTGAAGGTTTGAATGAAGGCGATGATATAGAAGTATTCGTATATCATGATGGAGAAGATAGGCTGATAGCCACTACCGATAAGCCTTATGGTGTAGTGGGCGATATTTTAAAAATGAAAGCGGTATCGGTAACGGAGCAAGGTGCGTTTATGGAATGGGGGATAATGAAAGATTTGTTTGTACCAAAAAGCAAGCAAATACAAGGCATGTTGCCAAAGGGCGAATACTTGGTAAAAATTTATAGAGACGATCAAACCGGTAGGGCAGCGGCTAGCGAAAGGGTAGAGGAGTTTTTGCACAATGATGTTATTACAGTGAAGGAAGGAGATGAAGTAGATTTAATTGTGCTGCGCAGAACAGATATTGGTTATTTGATGATTGTAAATAATGTTCATACAGGTGTGTTGCACATGAACGAAGTTTTTAGATCGATTGGCGAAGGTGACAAATTTAAAGGCTTTGTAAAAAAAGTAACGTATGATAATAAAATAGATGTGGTTGCAGGAAAGATGGGCTACAGCAGGGTGGAGGGCGAAGCTGAAAAAGTATTGCGATTGCTAAAAGAAAATAATGGTTACTTACCTTATCATGATAAGAGTGACCCTGAAGAAATTTATTTATTTTTTGCGATGAGTAAAAAAACATTTAAAATGACAACGGGTAATTTGTATAGAGAAAGAAAAATAAGTTTTGTTGGTGGTGGAATAAAATTGGCATAAAAAAAAGTTGCTAAAATTAATTAGCAACTTCTTTCTGAAATCTATCCTTACCCTTTTATTTGAAAATCATTATTTTTTTCTTTATAATAATAGCTCCATCGTTATTTTCCTGAGGAGTGTATTCTCCATTTGGTAAAACTTTCACAGCAAAAATTACTGGTTTAGCTATCTTTTTTCTTTTTTTAGGAAGTGGAGCAAAAACTTCTTTGTTATAGTATATCTTTTTTGCTGCAGTTTTTTTAGGCTCAA
>JAYSOC010000506.1:0-7687 GCA_043723285.1 Ferruginibacter sp.
TTTTCACAAAGTATAGTGGCTTTACGCCAGAACTTCCAGGAGATCAGTTATCATCTGGTATCGAAAATAATGTTTATCCAATATCTGCAAGTTATATGATAGGTATTAACGTTCAATTTAAATAAAAAACAGTAAAGTAATTTGCCATGAAAATATTAATTAAAATCAGTGTCATCATCCTTTTTTTTACAGCAGCACTGTTGTCTTGTAAAAAAAGTTTTTTAGACGAAGCGCCTCGCACTACTACTATAGATGAATTGCTAACCTCAGCAGATGGAGCACAAAGATTGGTAGGGGCAGTGTATAACAAATTATACGCTTGGAATGTTCACTCCTTTTCGTGGATTGGAATTTCGAGTATTACCTCTGATGATGCAGACAAAGGAAGTTCACTTGGCGATGCTGGTACCGATAAGGACTTGTTAGACAATTGGACTTTTGATGCTACTGATTTTTCGCTCAATGATGTATGGGAAGGTAATTATGAAGGTATTGGTAGAGCTTGTTATGCACTTAAGTATATTCCACAAACCATTTCGCCGCAAGCAGATAAAGACCGCTATATTGGCGAAACAAAATTATTGAGGGCCTATTATTATTGGAATCTTGTACGAATGTTTGGAGGAGTACCCAAGGTAGATCATGTACTAGAATCTTTAAACGAAATTACAGAAGCAACAAAAAAAGTATCGAGTGCTGAAATATATGCATTTATAGAATTGGACTTAAATGAAGCTATAAGTAAATTACCTGCCGTAATTTCCAACAGCGAAAGAGGCAGAGCAAGTAAATATGCTGCACAAGCACTTTTGGCAAAAGTATATTTGTACCAACAAAAATGGGGGCAAGCAAAAACTCAATGTGATAATATTATTGCCAATACGCAGTTTCAGTTAATGTCAGATTATTCAAAACTTTGGAGAGAAGTTGGTGAATTTTCGTCAGAATCTATATGGGAAGTAAATGCTATTGGCACAATACCTGCGTTGGGTATTGAGGGATATGCTGGCACACAGTATCCCCGTGGCCCAATTGGTTGGGGATTTAATACACCAACTACAAATTTGGTAAACACTTATAAACCCGCAGATCTTAGAAAAGCAGGTACTATTATTACCAAAGGGCAAACCATGTGGGATGGCGTTGTTGTAGATGCTAACTCCCCAAACGATTATTATAATTTTAAAGCCTATTTTAGCAAAACGCAAGAAACAGGTAATAATGATACCTGGCAATGTGGAAAAAACTATCGTATATTTAGACTCGGAGAAATTTATTTAATAAAAGCGGAAGCAGAGAACAAACTTGGCAACGCTTTGGAAGCTACCAATTACCTAAATAAAATTAGAACAAGAGCAGGCTTACCTAATACCTTAGCAACAACAGTACAATTGCAAGATTCTATTTATGCAGAACGACGATTAGAAATGGCTTTTGAACATGACCGTACTTTTGATTTAATAAGAACTGGTAGGGCAGCATCTGTATTGGGGGTTAATGGATTTATTGCGCCAAAGCATAATTTGTTTCCGATACCGCAAAAACAAATAGATAAAAGCGCAGGAAATTTATTACAAAACCCAGGGTATTAAATTAAAATGATTCATTTTCTTTTCATTAGTTGATGAATAATTTAGAAACGATTTTGTGGAGAGAGAAATATTGTACAGTAAATATTATTACTAAAATTATTTTCGAATTCGGGTATAATTTTTGTGATATATAAATGCATTTTATTTAACTATTCTTTTTACAATTAGCAGCAAATATTTAACTTTTAATAGTAATTATTTTTATAACAATTAAACAAACAAACATGATAAACACAAAAAAAATTTTAACTAGCATTTTAGTTATGCTTTCTACAGCACTTTTATTTAGTGCGTGTAAGAAAAAAACTGATGATGCAGCAATTCCGTTAGACCCTATTAATGGGTACAATAATTCGGATGAGGTTGGTGCTGCAAATTTAAAGGCTTACTGGCCATTGGACGGTAATGGTAATGAAAGCAAGACTTCAACACCTCCTACTACTGTTTCTAATGTAACATATACAGCTGGTGTAAAAGGGCAAGCAGGTAATTTTGCCAATGGTTATTTATATTATGCAAGTGCAATTGGAGCTTTGACTTCTAATCAACCATTTACTGTAAGTGCATGGGTACAGGCTAAAAACACATTAGTACCAGGCAGCACTTCAGTAACCGATAATCACCCATATCAATATTTTCAAATGGCAAAACCAGCTAGCCTATTTGGCAATGTAAATTGTTTAATTGAGGCTGGGCAGTATCTAGTTGCTTCAGACACTATGACTTTTAAATCAATTTATTCTAATGCTGGTGGTGGTACACAAGATAATATCAACAATTATGGTATTGCAGGTACTGAATATAAAGTGGTAAAAAAAGCTGGTACTTCTCAGTGGGTACATGTTGTAACTACATATAATCCAGCTGGAGGAACGGGTGCACAAAGTATTTTTAGAATTTATGCCGATGCAGTATTAGTTAGTAATACCAATTTTGAAAACAGAGGTTCCAATTCTTTCGTTTATTCGCCGCATGAAGTTATTATTGGTGGTTGGTACAATAATATACCTGGCAAAACAGTAACTCCAGACACTTGGACTACTGCTTTTACTGGTAAAATTGATGAAGTTAGAGTTTGGAATAAACTTTTGTCTACAGATGAGATTACGGCACTTAATAATTTAGGAAAAGCAGGAAGATAATTTTGCTATTATTTACTTTTTGGCCCCCGCAAAAAAAAAATATTGCAACCCGGTTTATGAATTTAGGATTTACAACAAAGCTTTAAATTCAACTGAAGTAAATTCATTATTTCAATTGGAAACTGCTGGCAGATAATAATAATTTTTTATTCTATTAAAAAAAAAGTGATGCAGCTCTTAGTTTGCATCACTTTTTTTTAATTATAAATTAAACAACCAAAATGTATATTAATTTGCATTAATAATTTCGCCTGTAGGATAGTTATTACTTCCGGTATGGATGTTTACCGATATCGGTAAATGCGCAATAATTATGGCTATAACGCTAAACCCTTTTCGAATAACAAGAATTTGATTTTGATAAAACACTATTATTAAATAAATTGCTTTTTAAAAATACTCTTGCAATAGTATAGTAGCATTTTTATTTTAAGTATTTATATTTTTATCAATCATATTTTCTTTAATAATTTTTTAAATGAAACATCTTACGTTTTTTATCATTGCAGTTTTTTTTGTATCCCAATCATACGCCCAACAAACCACTCTATCTCCAACCAATTGGTGGGTAAGTATGAAATGGAATAAAGTACAAATTCTTGTTTACAATCATAATAAAGATTTTAAAAATACGGATATAAAAATAAATTACCCTGGTGTAGTTTTAAATAAAATAAACAAACTAGAAAATGAAAAATATTTAGCATTAGATGTAACTGTTTCTCCTACTGCCAAAGCCGGAAATGTGCCTATTGTTTTAACAAATGGTAACGAAAAAGAAACCATCAACTGGCCAATTAATGAAAGAAGAAAAGGAAACGGCAAGTCATTTGCGCAAGGTGTAAACGCTGGTGATTTGGTTTATTTATTAATGCCAGACCGTTTTAGCAATGGCGAAGAAAGCAACGACAAGATTGCTGGGTTAAGAGACCAGTCGCTCAATAGAGACTCTATGTACTTACGCCATGGTGGAGATTTGCAAGGCGTAACAAATCATTTAGATTATTTAAAAGAATTGGGCGTAACAACAATTTGGATGACACCAGTTTTACTAAACGATATGCCAAACAGAACCGAGCATGGTTATGCTATAACAGATCATTACAAAGTAGATGAAAGAATTGGTGGAGCTACTGCATACAAAAAATTAAGCGATGAATTGCATAAACGAGGAATGAAATTGATGCAAGATGCAGTGTACAATCATGTAGGTTTGCAACACTTCACCATACAAGATATGCCTATGAAAGATTGGGTACATCAGTTGCCTGCATTTACACAAACTAGTTACAAAGACCAACCATTGTTTGACCCACACGCATCTGCAGCCGATACAAAAAGAGTAAGAGATGGATGGTTTACACAAGAAATGCCAGACATGAATCAAAAAAACCCTTATGTGGCAAATTATCTAATACAAAACGCATTGTGGAGTGTAGAAGAATTTGGTGTGGATGGTTGGAGGATTGATACTTATTTGTACAACGATTTACCTTTCATGAATAAATGCAACAAAGCATTGATGGACGACTTTCCTGCTATTACTATGTTTGGCGAAACGTGGGTGCATGGTGTAGCCAACCAAAGTTATTTTTGCGAAAATAATGTAAATGGAATTTTTAAAAGTAATCTACCAAACACTACCGATTTTCAAACATTATTTTATGGCATACAACCAGCATTAAACGAAAAATTTGGCTGGACAGATGGCGTTACAAAATTATACACTACTGCTTCGCAAGATTTTTTATATAAGAATCCAATGGGGCAAGTTATATTTTTAGGTAATCATGATTTGTCTAGATTTTACTCGGTAGTAAACGAAGATTTGGATAAATACAAAATGGCGCTAAGTTGGTTGCTTACATTTAGAGGTGTACCACAATTGTATTATGGCGATGAAAATTTAATGACGGGTTTTAGTAATCCGGATGGATTGGTACGTTCTGATTTTATGGGCGGCTGGAAAAATGATATAAGAAATAAATTTACAGCAGAAGGCAGAACAGAAAAGGAAAACGAAATTTTTAATTTAATAAAAACGCTTGCAAATTTTAGACAAAAATCATCTGCCATTAAAACAGGAAAAATGATGCAGTATTTGCCTAAAGATGGTTTATACACTTACTTTAGATACGACAAAAACGAAACAATTATGTGTACCATGAACACATCTGATGAAGAAAAAGAAATAGACGCTGCAAATAATTATTCAGAAATGACAAAGGGTTTTACAGGAATGAAAATTGTAGTTTCTGGTGCTTCTTCACTGCTTTCATTTAAAATAAAAGCAAAGCAAATGATTGTAGCAAAATTATTTTAGTATAAAAAAAAGAAACAGCAACGGAATTAAAAATTATTTTATTACATGCAAATGAATAAAATGAGAATATAAGCTTTAGTAAAAATTTTAACTATTAGTGTAGTTTCAAATAATAAATTTTTTAAGCAGAACAAATTTGCTCGGCTTTTATTTTTATATTCATCCAAGATTACAGAAATTGTGCATTCATCTTTCATCATTATTTAAATATTACAACAAATGATTTTTAGTACCAATTATTTTATTAAGAAAACAAGTGTATACATTATTATTTTGAGCTGCTTTTTTTCTACAACATTATTTGCACAAACAAACTTAAAAGAAGTAGGCAATATAAAAACTGTAAAAGTAGATGGACAAAATGTTAGCATAACAACTGACGCTGCTTTTATTCAAGCAATGGTTTACAGTCCATCTATTATTAGAATAAGAATGGATAAACAAGTTTTGAGAAAAGATTTTTCTTATGCAGTAGTTTTAGAACCACAGCAATCAAAAGTTTCTATTACACAAAATGATAAAGAAATTATTGTTATTACAGATTCTTTAAAAGCAATTTTTCAAAAAAAAACATACAGCGTTACTTTTTATAATAACGATGGAGCAGTTATTAGTGAAGATGAAAAAGGATTAACAACATCGTGGATTGGCGAAGAAGTAACTACATATAAAAAAATGCAAGAAGCCGAACGCTTTATTGGACTTGGCGAAAAAACTGGCGACCTCGATAGAAAAGGAAATGGCTACACGCATTGGAATACCGATGCATATGGATATCAAGCTGGTCAAGATCCATTGTACAGCACTATTCCGTTCTACATTGGCATTCACCATAATTTGAACTACGGTATTTTTATGGACAATACTTTTCAATCGGATTTTAATTTTGGCGCAAGCAACAATCGTTTTTCATCGTTTGCTGCACGAGGTGGCGAAATGAATTATTATTTTATTTATCACAAAACTGTGGCAGATATTATTAAATCATACACTGCACTTACTGGTCGCATGAAAATGCCGCCGCTGTGGAGCTTGGGCTATCAGCAAAATAGATACAGTTATTATCCCGATACCGAAGTGTTGCGCATAGCACAAACATTAAGAGAGAAAAAAATTCCTGCTGATGGTATTACACTCGATATTCATTACATGGACAAATACCAATTGTTTACTTGGAACAAAGAACGTTTTCCAAACCCAAGAGCCCTTACGGACAAATTGAAAGGTATGGGTTTTAAAACTACTGTAATTGTAGACCCTGGAATAAAAGTAGTGCCAGGTGCGCCTGCATTTGATAGAGGCATAGCAGCAAACGCTTTTATTAAATATAGTGATGGGAAAAATTATACAGGACAAGTATGGCCGGGTTGGTGTCATTTTACAGATTACAGTTCCGAAATTGGTCGCAAATATTGGAGAAACGAATCTAAATTTTTTACTGATAATGGAATAAGTGGTATTTGGAATGATATGAATGAAATAGCCACTTGGGGGCAAAAAATGCCGAGCAATGTCATCTTCGAATTTGAAGGAAGAAAAGCATCGCATTTAGAAGCTCACAATGTGTATGGTTCATTAATGGCTCGTACGAGTTACGAAGGCTTTAGAGCACACTCTACCGAAAGACCATTTGTACTTTCTCGTGCTGGCTATGCGGGTTTGCAACGCTTTAGTGCAATATGGACGGGCGATAACCGCTCCGAAGATAATCACATGATGGCAGGAGTAAGATTAATAAATAGCCTTGGTTTGAGTGGTGTTTCATTTACTGGTATGGATATTGGTGGTTTTACAGGAAACCCATCTATAGGATTATATGCACGTTGGATTCAACTTGGAGCATTCATACCATATTTTAGAAATCACACTGGAGTAAATACAAAATCGAGTGAGCCATGGGCTTATGGAGAGGAAGTAACAGAGATTGCAAGAAATTATATAAGCCTTCGATATAAATTAATGCCGTATTTATATAGTAGCTTTTATGAATCAACACAAAGCGGTTTGCCTGTAAATCGTTCGTTGGCAATTGAAAATGCTTTCGATAATAATATTTACAATTGGGCTTTTCAAAATCAATTTTTGTTTGGCCAAAGTATAATGGTAGCACCAGTTGAAAGTGGAAAAGATTTTATGAAAGTATATTTTCCAAAAGGCAATTGGTATAATTTATACAACGATGAATTAAACGAAGGCAGGAAAGACAAAACAATTGAACTTAGTTTTTCCAAATTACCAGTGTTTGTAAAAGAGAGTAGCATTATTCCTATGCAATCGTTGGTACAGTCAACATCTATTGAACCAACAGATACTTTATTGGTGCATATTTACAAAGGCAATACGGCAAATAGTTTTATGTATTATGAAGATGATGGTAAAACATTTGATTATGAAAAAGGGATGTTTTACAAAAGAAATATTTTGTACAATCCAACAAGCAATCAAATTATTTTTGAAAACGTGGATGGGCAATTGGTTTCTAAATTTAAAAACATTGCTGTTGTATTGCATGGTTTTAGCAATATGAATACTCTACAATTTAATGGCGCAAACATAAATTTACAACAAACATTTACTACGTTATTAAATCCTATTTCGCAATTTGACCCACAAGGAAATTCAACACTTGA
>JAYSOC010000507.1:0-7684 GCA_043723285.1 Ferruginibacter sp.
AGGTTTAAAAGGTTTAAAAGGTTTGAAAGGTTTAAAAGGTTTAATAAGTTTTTTGATGCCAAGTTTATTTGTTTCATAGAGGCTTTGTTCTCTGTTAAGCACATCGATTCTATAAACTTTTTAAACCTATTAAACTTTTTACAAACCTTTTCAACCTCCTAATCCAGCAGCCTATTCTTCATGGCATAAAAAATTAATCCTACCGAATTTTTTACACCAAAACGCTCCATCAGCCTATCTTTAATGGCTTCTACGGTGCGGGCACTAATAAATAATTTACCAGCTATTTCAGAAGCTGTATATTCCATAGCTACGTGCATGAGCACTTCTTTTTCTCTTTCGCTTAGTACTGCCTCGGTATTTAATGATGGTGTAAATTTTTGCTTACTAAAATTTTTGCGAATAAGTATACGATTTACAAATGGGCTAAGGTAAAAACCTGTGCGCTTTACATCATTTATAGCTTTGTATATTTCTGCAGGTTCGGTATTTTTTAGTAAATAGCCCGCCGCACCGCAATCCATTAGATGGCTTACAAACCTATCGTCTTCATACATAGTAAGTACAATTACCCGTATGCCTGGATATTCTTTGGTAATGGCTTTAGTAGCATCAATACCATCTTTCACAGGCATTTTAAGATCGCACAAAATAATATCGGGTTTGTGCTCTGGTATTTGTGACATTAATTCTTCGCCATTTTCTGCCTCAAATACAAACCTAATATTGGTGTATTGCCTCATAGACAAAATAACACCCTTACGAAAAATTTTATGATCGTCTGCTATTCCTATTTTTATTTCTTCAAGCATATTTGTACAAAAATAGGATTATAATTATTTAAGATTTTAGATTTTTGATTTAAGATTAGCTTTTAACGATTGGACATTTACTATTTATGATTTATCATTAACTTTCACCTCAAAATATTCAACAAACAACAAACAACAAACAACAAACAACAAACAACAAACAACAAACTCCCTAACTATTCTTCGGTATTTCCACCGTTACTTTATAATACGTGAAGCTTGCATCTATTTCAAAAGTTATTTTACCATTTAAAACTTTCATACGGCTACCAATATTTTTTAAGCCCAAACCTTTACCCATATAACTTAATTTTTCAAACTCGGGTTGTAGCAAGCCTTTACCATCGTGGTGTATGCGTATAAACAAATTATCCCCATTTATATTTTGGGTGAGGTGTATAAAACCAGCATTGCTATGTTTTATAACATTGTTTACCAGCTCTTGTATTACTCTAAAAGAAAGCATTTCGTTTTCGGAGGTAAGCCTTTCTTTATAATCGTGAAAACGAGCCGTAGCTTTTATTACACCGCTGCCATTTATTTTTTGAAACAAATCGTTGGTGGCACTCTCTAACCCAAAGTTTTTTAGTGTAGGCGGCATTAGTTTGTGGCTAATGTTTCGTATAAGCATTATGGCTTCGTCTATAATTTGTTTTGCGCTAAATATACTTTGTATTTGTTGGGCTTTTTCTTGGTTTACAAGGTTGTCGTTTAAGTAAAGACGTACGGTAGCTAATAATGGACCAGCATCGTCGTGCAAGTCTGCAGATATGCGTTGGCGCTCCTCTTCTTGAAACTGAATACTAGCCTTAAGCATGGCTACACGTTTTTCTTCTTCTATTCGTTCTATTTCTTTATTTAAATCATTTACCCTTCGCTGGTGCATTACTGCAAATAACACCACCGCTATGCCCAATAGCACCATTACGGCAGTACCTATTATTATCATTTTGCCACCAAAGGCATTATCTGCTACTTGTAAAAAAAACATGCGGCTAAGAGTTGGTTTGTTTAAGAAAAGGTAAATCATCATCTAAACCCAAACCATCAGGAATTTTAATTATATCTGCATTAGTTTCTATGCGCTCGGTGGCAAACCATGCGAAGGCGAGTATGAGGTCTTTGGAAATAGTAATAATTGCATAAATTATTTTTATTTGCTTTAAGAATGCTGAATCCTTTGTAGAATTTGAAAAAATTAAAAAAAAGAAATTTCCAGTAAAGTATAGAAAAAAGCCTGTGCACAGCCAAAAGGATATAGACTTATATAGTGAGTAACTAGTGACAATTCTCATTTTTTCATAGAAGTAATAAGTAATCACAATAATGAAAAAAATAAACTCTAATATCAGAGTGTGATTGTTAAAGTTTTCTTTGGTATAAAACAAAAAGTTGAATCCCCAAAAAATGGCAATTGGAAAAATTGAATAAAACACTAACTTTTTTGCTAATCCATTTTTAAATAAAAAATAAAAAAACATGCAAAAGCAAATACATTCTGATAGTACATAAAAACTCAACACAATTTGATACATCAATTTAGACTTAAAAATAGCATAAACCAAAATACCGGAAATACTAAAAAAAGCAAGGAGAATAGCATAAATAAAAAATACCTTTAAATATTTTGTATTTATTTTTTTTCTAAAATAAATACAAAATATTAAAGGTAATAATTCGGATAAAAAAATAAATAGTCCTAAATTTTTCAGAGGTGTTAGTTTATAAACCAAATGTAAGGAAACTAATAGAGAAAATTTAACTTATTTATTTAATCATTGAAAAAACTTATGATAAAACATCTGTTAACCACCACAACATAATAAATAGTTTTAAAGGTAAAAATTGAGGGTTTCTTTTTCAAATATGACCCTAAACGTATTTCTACGCAAAAGTTTTATTGTGAAAAATAATAATACATTTATAGCTAAAATTATCATTACAAGCATATTAATAAAATTATTACATATCAATAATAAGTGGTAAAAAGCAAATGTACGTATTTTTTATAGTAATTTTACTATTTACCATGGGTAATTTTACTTAGTAGTTTTATACTCAAAAAAGGTATTTATTCACATTTTTTAATAAAAGTGGATATCTTTTGAGGCTTTTGGTTGTTAAAAAAAAGATATTTAGCCAAAACGGGGTTGTGGCATTTTATTTTTGTACTTTTTATTTCACTTTGTGAATTGGATTGGCACGAAAGCACGAATAATGATGGTTTAATTCACTTCCTGAATTGGATTAGCCACGAATGACAAGATTAAGCATGAATAAAAAACATTGGCGTAAAGTAGTGTTATTCTTGGCTACAAAAACTACGAAGTAGTTTCTTATTCGTGTTCATTTGTGCTATTAGTGGCTACAAAAAACTACGAAGTAGTTTCATCATAGCATTAGTGGCAATAAAAAACATTTTAACTAACAGAAAGATATATTAGCAAACAAACCATGACCAACGCTCACACTATAAAATTTGCCATAGCAGACGACCACAAAATTTTTAGAGATGGTATAAAAATGGCATTAGGCGATAAACAAAACCTAACTTATTTGGGAAGCCGAAGATGGTAAAGATATGATGCATAAAATATCAGTAAAATTACCAGATGTATTGTTGATGGATATTCGTATGCCAGAGATAGATGGCATAAATGCACTACAAATACTTCGTAAAGAATATGCATTGGTAAAAATAATTGTGCTTACCATGTACGACGATCAGCAAATGATAAATAAAATGATGGAAATGGGTGCCAATGCCTACCTCACCAAAACTACCGACCCCGAAGAAATATACAAAGCCATGCTTACTTGTATGAACGAGGAATTTTATTTTAATGACCTCGTAAACCAAGCAGTAATGGGCAAACTAATGAGCAAAAAAAATGTACGCCAAACTTATGGAGAATCGTTGCCAATTAGTTTCAGCGAAAAAGAATTGAAAATATTGCAACTATTATCAGAAGATTTAACAATAGATGAAATTTCTAAAATAGTTTTCTTAAGCCCCCGCACTATAGAAACCATACGCCAAAATATGAAGACACGTGTAAACGCAAAAACCGTGGGTGGTTTGTTGATGTATGCTATTAGGAATAAATTGATAGAGTAAAGCCCTTCCAGCGGAGGGGTGGGTTGTATTGTATTGCCTCCAGAGGAAACAAATGTGTTAAAAATGCGAATAAAAAATAATCAAGAATCAACCTGCCTTTGCAGGTAGGCAGGTGTTCAACGCTCAATGTTCAAGTAAGGTCACAAATACTTTTTACAAGAAGCGAACGCTGTGAAGTAACAAAAAACAAATGTGTACTATTATTATTGTAAAGTAAAAGGGTTAATAATTTTTAATCCGCTGATATTACTAAAATCTTTTTCATTGTTTGTAATAATGGTATAGCCATAAGCCAATGCAGTAGCAGCAATAATGGCATCAGGGGTTTTTATTTTTTTGCCTTTTCGTATGCTTACACAATGGTTAATAACATTGGGTGTAATGTCCTGTATAATGCTATCGTTTATAAAATCTTTTACTTTTTGTTCTGTAGTAGTATCTTTTTTCCAGCAAAGCAATTCTATTTGAGTAATTACAGAAAGATTTGGAATGGCATCTATAGCCTCATCCATAAATTGCATACCCGCAGCAGAAAAAGAAGCAGTAAAATAATCAGATACTACATTGGTATCTATTAAATATTGTTCCATTCGTTGCGCATTTGTTGTAAATGTTCGTTTAATTGTTGTCCTTCTTCTTTGGTAAAAATACCTTTGTATTTATTGGAGAGTTTTTCTTTTGATGGGGTAACTATATTTTCTTCTAGTACTTTTATGAGGTCTAAATCTTGCATATCATGTAAAAGTCTTGCTGCTTTCTTATTTGTTAATTGTATAAGCATTGTATCTTCCATGACAATAATTTTATTATGTATTTTTTAAAGTATTAAATACAAATTTAGTTTAAAATTAAACAAAACCAAGTGCATTTATACAAGAGGGTAAATAAAAACATTATAAACTTCTCAAACTTCTCAAACCTCCCTAAAACGTAACAATCCCACACTTCACCGCATATATAGCCAAGCCCACCCTGCTTTTTACATCTAGCTTTTCAAAGAGTGCATCTCTATAGCCATCAATAGCACGAGCCGTTATGCCAAGCTGGGCGGCTACTTCTTTATACGTAAGTTCGGTGCAGGCCAATTTAAGAAAAGCAATTTCTTTGGTCGTAAGCAACGATTTTTCAAAAGCAGCATGGCCACTTTCGTTTTGGTAAAAAAAAGAGGCCAACTTACCAGTAGCCGTATTGCAATAATAATAGCCATTGTCTGCTACCGATTGTATGGCGGCTTTAAGATCGTGTGGCATAATATCTTTTTTCATAAAGCCACGCACACCCGTTTGTAGTAGGCGTATAAGCGCTACCTCGCTGTCGTACATGGTGAGTATCAATATTTTTATATTGGGTTTGTTTTTCTTTAGCCACTCTGCAGTAGCATAGCCATCCATATTGGGCATATTGAGGTCTAGTATTACAATATCGGGTGCTATACCTTTGTTTATTTTTTGTGTAAGCTCTAGCCCATCTGCCGCTAGGCCCACCACACGGCAACCATCAAAATTATTGATGTATGCCGCTAGTGCATCACGCAGTAATACATGATCGTCCACCAAAAAAATATTATGCTTTACTGTTGTCATGTATGGGTAAGTTTATGGTAACACTTGTACCTATTTTTACAATACTTCTTATATGGGAATTGCCGCCAATCATTTTTACACGCTCTTGAATATTGCGCATACCAAGCCCATTGTGTGGGTCTTTTGTTTTAAATCCTTTGCCATTATCTTCTATACAAATGCTCATATGATTAGGCGCAAACTCTATAACAATATGCACTTCGGTAGGTGCTGCATGTTTTACAATATTGTGCAGACACTCTTGTATAATTCTGTACAAAATAAGTTCTTGTTTGTCGGGCAAAAATATGGCTTCGCCTAGTACATTTAAGTCTATAGAAAACTGCATTACCTTTTGCAATTGTTGCACTTCAAAAGCCACTGCATTTATAAAACCATTGGCTAGTAATGCATCTGCATTAAGGGTGCGGCTAAGATCGCTAAGGTCGGCTATGGTTTTGCTGATAATATTTATGGGCTCATCTAGCTCAGCTTGCCCATTGCCAGCAAGGGTTACCAATTGCAGTTTTGCAAACGCTAATTTTTGCCCCACATTGTCATGTATTTCTCTAGATATGTTTACAAATGTTTGCTCCTGCATTTCTAGCTGTGCTTGCAGCATGGCGTTTTCGTGTGTGGCTTGTATGGCTTGCAGGGCTTGGGTATGCGTATTTTGTTTTTGCTTATAGCGGTATATAATAAATACAATAAAAGAACTCAATAGTAAAAAGAGTACGGTGAAGATTATTATGAAGAGAAAAATTATTTGTTCGGTTTTATACATAAGAGGGCTTTTATAAAAAAAAGATTCATGGTAAGATATCCTAAAGCAGTGAATGCGTTATAGAGATAAAAAGTATTTCTGGGGATATTAAGCTCAACTAAATATTTACACACAACTGTAAAGGGAATTGTAATGCCCACACCAATAAAAATACCACAACAGATTATAAAAGCAGGGTTTTTTTTTAAATCTAAAACCGGACTGTTTTTTAATAATAAATAGAAATAGTAAATACAAAAAATAAATAAATAACTATTCGCAAGAGCAAAGCTATATGCACTAAGTCTTTTAATATCTAGAATTACAATTGGAATCAATAAAAAAAATATTGAAATACTTAGATACTTTACTAAAATCTTCTTTCCGGTTTCTCTATAAATAAAATTACTCAAAAAGGAATAGTGGAAGAATAATGATACAATATTGGCAGTTAAAGCTACTTTACCAGTAATAAAATGAAAAGTAGCAGAACAAAGCATAATATTAATAATTGTACCTATAAGTGGATATAGATAAAAATATGTAAAATTGGTAGAGCAGTTATGCATCCTTGTAACCTTAATTCCAATAATTAATTGTAAAAGTGCAACAAACAATGTAATAGCCTGAACAATATTATAAATTTTTTCTCCCATAATACCCATAAAGAAACGCCTAAATCTTCAAACACAAAAGAGAAAAACACCGAGGATTGTGTTGTTTTTCTTCTCATATACATGATGTGGCTTGGTTGCCTATATGTGTAAGCCTACATGCGGGGGTAAAACAACGGAAATAAGCTATGTAAACAACGGATAAAGGAAAGAAAAACAACGGTGGGTAAAGTTGTTTTTCTCTTTTTAATTGCAGGTAAGTGGTGGAGGTTTGTGCCAACAAAAAAAGTATGGCACATACAACGGCTCACACATTTATATTTTATAAAAAGCTTACTATAAAAACGCTTACCAAAATAAAAGGCAAAAAAGAAAGAGATAAGTACAGTGCTAGAGGGCTTCAATAATTTCTGACGGCATTGCCTTAAATAGCTAGGTAGGCAGAAATAAACCATCTTTTTACTTAAAAAGTATTATTTTGTTGACGGAAATAATTATCACTTTAATTATTTGCTCCTCAGCGTCTGATCTGAAGGTTTTATTATAAAATTTTATTTAAAATGAAAAAAGTAATTTTATCAGTAGCAATCTTCGCTACATCAATTGGGTTTGCAAGTGCTTCTAATTTAAAGACACCATCTGCTAAAAATGTAAAAAAACCATCTGTAGCTTTACATTGCAAAAAAACAGTTACCACAAATGTAGGAGGTGTAACAACTACAACCACTACCGAATGCTGGTTCTGCAATTGTAATCAATTATAGAATTTTCAAAAAAACTTAGTCATCATAAGATTAAGAGATGTTTCACATCTC
>JAYSOC010000508.1:0-7673 GCA_043723285.1 Ferruginibacter sp.
TTCCCGCGCAGCCTGGCGTTCTGTTACGGCAAGCTGCGCAGCAATCTGGCGAGCCTGGCCGAGGAATATGGCGAGCAAACCATGTGGTTTTTGGAGCAAAACAAATGCCGAAGAAATGCCAAACAAAGGGTTGTTTGCCACCTTTATTTTACGCATAGATGATGTGAGTGGGGCAGCATTGGTAGGCATTACAAGCAATATGACCGAGGCAGAAAGATTGGCTGCTATTGATAAAAATTTACAGCAAATAAATGCAGCTGCTAAAAAAGAACCAACGCAAAAAAGTTTCACTCGTGGTTTTTTTGAAGGCAATCAATACTATCTTTTTGTAACAGAAACCTACAACGATGTGCGCTTAGTAGGTGCGCCACCAAGTGCCATTGGCAACTTTGGTAAAGATACCGATAACTGGGTGTGGCCAAGGCATACAGGCGATTTTAGTATGTTTAGAATTTATGCTAGCAAGGAAAACAAGCCTGCAGATTATGCTGCAGATAATGTGCCATTCACGCCAAAAAAATCATTAAATATTTCTATAGATGGCATTGCGGAAAATGATTTTACGATGGTATTTGGTTTTCCTGGAAGAACGACAGAATACTTGTACAGTGAGGCTGTAGAGCAAATAAGAACGGTAAACGACCCTGCAAAAATTGCAATAAGAGACAAAGCCCTAAATATTATTGATGGGTTTATGCGTAAAGACGAAGGCATAAAAATACAGTACGCTGCAAAATATGCTAGCATACAAAATGCTTATAAAAAATGGCAAGGCGAAGTGCTTGGTCTTACAAGAACAGATGGGGTGGGAAGAAAGAAAACACAAGAAATGGAATTTCAAAAAAGAGTAGATGCTGACCCTAGTCTGTATGCAAAATATGGTTTGTTGCTACAAAATTTACAAGTTGGGTATAACGATATAAAATCCTTGGGATTGGCAAGAGATTATTATCAAGAGATTGTTTCTAAAATTGAAATATTTACGATTGTTGCGCAATTAAATAATTTGGTAAGTGCGTTTGAAAAAAACGGACAAAAAGGTTTTGATGAAACCAAGCCAAAAGTAAAAACCATGTTGGAAGATTTTATGAAAGAATTTAACCCAACAGTTGATAAAAAATTGTTTGAAGGCTTGATGGAAATGTATGTAAAAAATCAGCCTGAGGCTGTTGTATCGCCAATGGCTAAAACAATGTATGATGGCGGTATTGGAGCTGCTGCTGATAAAGTTTACAGCGAAAATACTTTTACTGATTTAGCTAAATTAAATGCATTGATAGATGGTAAGACAGAAGATTTAATAGCATTTATGAAGGCAAGTAATACGGTATCGTTGCAAAAAGATTTGTTATCTACTTATCAAACTGCTGTACAAAAAGATTTAACGGGCGTGCAAAATCGCATAACCGTTGCACAACGCAACTATATGCAAGCACAAATGGATGTGTTTAAAGAAAAAACTTATTTTCCTGATGCCAATAGTACATTAAGAGTAACGTTTGGCAAAGTACAAGGCTACAAACCAAAAGATGGTGCTTACTACGATTTTAAAACAGACCTTGATGGCGTGATGGAAAAGTATAAGCCTGGAGATTATGAATTTGATGTGCCTGAAAAATTGCGTTTACTTCACAAGAACAAAGATTATGGTCAGTATGGTGTAGCAGGAAAAATGCCTGTTTGTTTTATTGCTACAAACCATACTACTGGTGGTAATAGTGGTAGTCCTGCCTTAGATGCATACGGTAATTTAATTGGCTTAAACTTTGATCGTGTGTGGGAAGGTACCATGAGTGATATTAATTACGATGCATCTATTTGTAGAAATATAATGGTGGATATTCGTTATGTACTTTTTATTGTAGATAAATTTGCGGGAGCAGATAGATTGGTGAAGGAAATGAAATTGGTACATCCGAAAAAGAAAAAATAAAGAGTTGATGCCACGAATGTTAGAATCTTTTGAGTTGCATTCGTGGCATATTGTTTGTTTTTCTAATGCTAATTTCTATATGTTTGATAAATACTTTTTGTTATTAATTTGTATTTTTAATATTCACTATTAACCTTCTCTGTTGCCTTCAAATGACTGACAACGGATAAATTTTGTCCCTTTTGAGTTTTAACTTCATCCTTTCATTGAAGATTAAATTCATTTTTTTAAGCTTGTAACCAATTTTAAAAAATCGGAATTTCCGATTTTTATCTTGTTGTATTTTACATTACTAAAAAAGGATTGATAAAAAGATGATGAGTATTTTCTAAAAGTGCAACCAATTAAATCTAACGCCATTTCTTGAATATTCCAACGAAGGCATTGGAAATTTAAAAACATTGAGTGCAGTTAAAAGCATTCTAACACCTCTTTTTTTTGTTTTTATTTTAGATAAATCTATATCGGGCGCAAGATACCATTGACGATATCTTGGCAAATCGGTTCTATTAAAATTTATATTTCCTTCTTTATCTCTACCAATATTATCGTTGGCCCCAAACATACCTTCTGCACCTGTACCAAGAGAAACGCTTAACCAAGCAGGCACACGGCTTTTAGGGAAAAAAGATTTTATGTTTGCACTTAGCCAATAGGTTTGGCCGTTGTAATCTTTTAAAAATCGCTCAGGTTCGCTCTTGCCAAATATTGCGGTGCTTCTCGTATTTAAAGATTGGTCAGCATAATTTTTTTTGTTAAAAGAAAATTTAAATCTAATGCGTTGTTCGTCCCATGCCAATTCTTGTGCAGTAAATATTCCGCTACCTGCAATGTTTGAACCAAAATCGCCCCAGCTCCATCCCCATTGGCTGCTAAAACCATCTAATGTTTCTATGATTGTTTGATATGCTGCGCCACTTAGTCCACCGAGTAAAATTCTTTTTTTTCTTGAAATGCCTGTCCATCGCCAAACTTCATAGCTTGCATTGCTTTCTGCATATGCACTTAATGCATGGCCAATTTTATCTATTTGCAACCACTCGCCATTATCATCAAAACTGTGGAATTTACTTTTGGGATAACCGTTGTACCAAGCTGAACTTAGACCGTACATGATGGCACTATAGCCTACTACATTTGCAATAACAACGGTTCGTACTTTCTTTTTGCTAAATGGGTATTTTTCTTTTAATGGCTCTATATGAATGGTTGGATAGTTACAAATCGGATTATTGTGAACAAGTCGAACCACTTCATCACTATCTTGAGCAAATGCATATGGACTCAAAAATATGCTTACAAAAATGATGAATAAAGATTTATAAGTAGAAGTGAGTGACACAACGATGTTGATTAAAGATTATATGTTTGTTACAAAAAAACAAAAATATGCGTAATATTATAATCAAATACGATTATTATATTTGTAAAGTTGTTAAAACTAAAATATATGCAAGAAATTATAGCACAAAATGTGGAAAAATGGCTTAAGGGTAACTATGATGAAGCCACTAAAGAAGGAATAAAAAAGTTGCAAACTGAAGATGCGGATGGATTAGCAGACGCCTTCTACCGCAACCTAGAATTTGGCACAGGCGGCCTTAGAGGAATTATGGGCATTGGAACAAATCGTATAAACAAATACACCATTGGTATGGCTACGCAAGGGTATGCCAATTATTTAAAACAATGTTTTGGAAATGATGTTAGTGTTGCAGTAGCACACGATTGTAGAAACAATAGTAGAACATTTGCAGAAATTACTGCCAATGTATTTGCCGCCAATGGCATAAAAGTATATTTATTTGAAAGCTTACGACCCACGCCTGAATTGAGTTACGCCATTAGGTATTACAAATGTAAAGGCGGTGTAGTTTGCACAGCAAGTCATAACCCAAAAGAATACAACGGCTATAAAGCATATTGGGACGATGGTGCACAAATGGTACCACCACATGATAAGAATGTAATAGTAGAAGTAGAAAAAATTGCCAATGTAGATGATGTGAAATGGAGCGGAGGCGAGAAAAATATTACCATTATGGGCAAAGAAACAGATGCAGCGTATCTTAATATGGTAAAAGGATTGAGTGTTTATCCTGATGTGTGTGTAGCGCAACATGATTTAAAAATTGTTTATACGCCCATACATGGCTCCGGCATTATGCTTGTGCCAGATGCATTAAAAATGTTTGGTTTTGATAATGTACACATAGTAGAGGAGCAGGCTACACCCGATGGTAACTTCCCTACAGTAAATTACCCTAACCCCGAAGAGCAAGAAACCATGAGCATGGGGCTTGCACAAGCTAAAGCTTTGGATGCTGATATTTTATTGGGTACAGACCCTGATGCGGATAGGGTGGGTATTGGCGTAAAAAATGATAAAGGCGAGTGGATTTTAATGAACGGAAACCAAACCGCATTGCTTGCCTTTAATTATATGATAGAAGCAAGAAAAGCAAAGGGAATTGCTCAGCCAAATGATATGGTGGTGAAAACCATTGTAACTACCGATATGATAGATGCTATTGCGAAACGTAATGGGGTAGCATGTTACAACGTACTAACAGGTTTTAAATGGATAGCTTCTTTAATAAAAGAAAAAGAAGGTAAAGAAAATTATATTGTAGGTGGCGAGGAAAGTTTTGGTTTAATGATTGGTGATGAAATAAGGGATAAAGATGCGGTAAGTGCTGTGGCATTAATTTGTGAAATGGCTGCCTATGAAAAAAATAAAGGGCGCTCTTTATTTGAAAAATTAGTTGACTTATATATAGAGTATGGTTTTTACAAAGAGCATTTGGTAAGTGTTACAAAAAAAGGAATGAATGGTGTGGCAGAAATTGCAGCTATGATGGAAGGGTATAGAAGCAATCCGCCACAAACTATTGGAGGGGCTGCCGTGCAAAATTTGTTTGATTACGAATTGCAAAAAGGTAAAAATTTGATAACAGAAGAGGAGTGGATAATTGATTTACCAAAAAGCAATGTGCTACAATTTGAGTTAGCAGATGGTACAAAAATATCTGCAAGACCAAGTGGTACAGAGCCCAAAATTAAATTTTATTTTAGTGTAAATGCGCCATTGGAAAGTGCGACAACCTTTCATGAAACGGAGAAGGTTCTGGATGATAAAATTGCGGGGATAATAAAAGAAATGGGATTGTAATAATAAGTAAGTTAATTTTAAAATGCCTTGAAATTATTCAAGGCATTTTTTTATCTTGCAACCCATACATGAAACTATACGAAGATACTTACCGCCATAAAGGGCTACGAAAAAAATTGTTGGATATTCTTAGAGAAAAGGGCATTACAGATGAAAATGTATTGACTGCTATGAACAATATTCCACGCCATTTTTTTATGGATAGTGCACTAGATAATATTGCGTATGAAGATAGAGCTTTTCCTATTTCGGATGGGCAAACCATTTCGCAACCATACACTGTAGCTTATCAAACACAATTGCTACAAATAAAACCCAACGATAAAGTATTAGAAATTGGCACTGGTAGTATTTATCAAGCCACCATGTTGGCAGAGCTTGGCGCAAAAGTGTTTACTATTGAAAGGCAGAAAAATCTTTTTGATAAAACAAAAAATTATATTTTTAAAAATAAATACATCAACCTGAAATTCTTTTACGGGGATGGATTTGAAGGCTTGCCAACCTATGCGCCTTTTGATAAAGTTATTATCACTGCTGCTGCTCCTTTTGTTCCGCTAAAGCTTATGCAGCAATTAAAAACAGGCGGATATATGGTTATACCTGTAGATGAGGGCGAACACCAACGCATGAAACGATTAACAAAAAAAGAAGACGGAAGTTTTAGCGAAGAAGTATTTGAGAATTTTTCGTTTGTGCCGATGTTAGGGGGGAAGAACAGCCCTAACTTCCTCGAAGGTGGAAAATATTAGTTGATTCTGCATAAATTATTTTTTTGACCTATCAAACACAGCTATAGTCATCATCTTTGTGTCACTCACTTGTACCTACCTTGTGGACATATCATTACCTCTATTTTTGCAAAAAAATTTATTATTTATTTTATCCTCATCGTTCATTAATAGTTTTGATGATGAACGTTTAGATGCCCGTGGAAATAAATTTGTGAGTGACTTATTATTAAGAAGTGCACATTCTAATAGGTAAATAAGCCATGACAGTACAGGATTTAAAGCTAATTATAGATTTTTAGTAAATGACCTACCGATGAAATGCAATAATAGACAATATGACTAGCCCTTGTTCCTCTGCAATGAAAAGGAGATTATTATTAAGCATATAAGACACATAGGAAATAAATTTGTATAATCATAAAAACCGTATAAATAAAGATGATTCCAGAAGTACAACCAATGCCCTAAAAAATGGATTGAGTTTTATGATGCACATCTCATTGGTGTAGATGTAAGAGATTATTTACCTTATTTAAATTGCAACATAGATATGTGGAATCTTTCTTCGGAAAAACAAGATAAGAAAACTAAAGTTAGACACAAGTATAAAAAACTGCCTACTGAAGCAAAAGAAACGAATAAATAGTAAGCCTTTTTAAGAGCTACGAATAAGTTTTGAAAGAAGCAGAAATAGAAGTAATTCTACAGGATTGTGCAGGAAATATTTATGAGCAATTTACTTCAATTTGCCAAAAAAGCCACCGTAAAAACGGTGGCTCTCATAATCAATTATTCCTGTCTGCCGTCAGGCAGGCATTATAAAATTATCCATTAATAACGATACATATCACTTTTAAACGGACCAACTTTTGGTATGCCTAAGTATTCAGATTGTGCAGTTGTTAATTCATCTAACACTACATTTATTTTTGCAAGGTGAAGACGTGCAACTTTCTCATCTAAATGCTTTGGAAGCACATAAACTTTATTTTCGTAGTTAGCACTGTTCTGCCACAACTCAAGCTGAGCAAGGGTTTGATTAGTGAATGAATTACTCATTACAAAACTTGGGTGGCCAGTAGCACAACCTAAGTTTACCAAACGACCTTCTGCCAATACGATGATATCTTTACCTTCGATGGTATATAAATCAACCTGTGGTTTGATGGTATTTTTGCTAGCACCATAGTTAGCATTTAACCAAGCCATGTCTATTTCAATATCAAAGTGGCCAATGTTACAAACAATAGCTTTGTCTTTCATATTGCGGAAATGATTTTCAGTAATCAAATCTCTACAGCCAGATGCTGTAACAATAATGTCTGCTTCTTTTACTGCATCAATCATTTTCTTTACTTCAAAACCATCCATTGCAGCTTGCAATGCACATATTGGATCAATCTCAGTTACAATAACTCTTGCACCAGCACCACGTAAGCTCAATGCACTTCCTTTACCTACATCTCCGTAACCGCCCACTACTGCTACCTTTCCAGCCATCATCACATCTGTAGCTCTACGAATAGAATCTACTAATGATTCTTGACAACCATACTTGTTATCAAATTTAGATTTTGTAACAGAGTCATTAATGTTGATAGCAGGAATAGGCAAAGTACCTGCAGCCATACGCTCGTATAAACGATGTACACCTGTTGTAGTCTCTTCGCTCAATCCTTTTATTCCCGAAACTAATTCAGGATATTTATCAAAAACCATGTTAGTCAAATCACCACCATCATCCAAAATCATATTCAATGGTCTGTCCGCCCCACCAAAAAATAAAGTCTGCTCTATACACCACTCGCTCTCTTCGTTTGTTTGTCCTTTCCAT
>JAYSOC010000509.1:0-3051 GCA_043723285.1 Ferruginibacter sp.
AGGTATTGGTAGAGATGGCGCTTTATTATCTACAGTTGGTATTGGCGTTATTAATCTATTATTCACCATTGCTGGTTGGTATTTAATAGATAGGTTTGGGCGACGAACATTAATGTATATTGGTAGCATTGGTTATATTATTTCGTTAGGGTTAATAGCTTATTCATTTTATTCAGAAGCACATCAATTTATAACTTACTATGTATTTTTATTTATAGCCGCACATGCTATTGGGCAAGGTGCTGTAATATGGGTTTTCATTTCAGAAATTTTCCCTAACGCTGTAAGAGCTGCTGGCACATCGTTTGGCTGCCTTACGCATTGGGTATTTGCAGCCATTATAGCACAAGTATTTTCATATTTTTCTAACAAATATGGTGGCGTAGAAATATTTGCATTCTTTTGTTGCATGATGGTATTGCAATTAATTTTTGTATGGAAGTTGATGCCCGAAACAAAAGGAATGAGTTTAGAAGAAATGGATAAATAATTTATTTTATGTTTAAAAAAGCTACTCACATGAAAATTGTTTTCAAAAATTATATATTAATTATGTCAATGTTGGTTTCATTAACAATACAGGCACAAACAAATAAATATACAGAAAAATACAGACCGCAATTTCATTTTTCACCGCCTCAAAATTGGTGTAACGACCCGAACGGGCTAGTATACAATAATGGGTTGTATCATTTATTTTATCAGCACAATCCTTTTGGAAACCAATGGGGGCACATGACATGGGCTCATGCAACTAGCAAGGATCTTGTGCATTGGAAGCATTTACCCATAGCCATACCAGAAGAAAATGGTATAATGATTTTTTCGGGAACTTGTGTGGTAGATAAAAATAATACAAGCGGTTTTGGAAAAAATGGAAAAATAGCAATGGTAGCAATATATACTGGGCATATAGAAAATGTAAATCAATCGCAAAATATTGCATGCAGTTTAGATGATGGTGTAACATGGACAAAATATGCAAACAACCCAGTGTTAGATTTGGGTAAAAAAGATTTTAGAGATCCTAAAGTTTTTTGGCAACAAAATAAAAATTATTGGGTAATGGCTGTAATGATGCCAGTAGAACATATCGTACAATTTTATTCGTCTGCCAATTTAAAAGACTGGAAACATCTTAGCAACTTTGGCCCCATTGGTGATACAAGCGGCGTTTGGGAATGTCCAGATTTAACACAAGTACCAGTTGAAGGTAATCCCAACAAAAAAAAGTGGTTGCTTCAAATGTCGCAAAATACATCTATGCAGTATTTTGTTGGAGCATTTGATGGCGTTTCATTCACTAACGAAAATACAACTAAAGAAATTTTAAGGCCGGATTATGGCCCTGATTATTACGCTGCAATAACCTACAACCAACTACCAACAAATTATTTACCAACAGCCATTGGTTGGGCAAATAATTGGAATTACGCAAATGATATACCTACTACTCCCTGGAAAAGTGCTATGACTATTCCTCGTACTTTGAACGTAAAAAAAATGAATGGTCAATGGATTTTAGTGCAAAAGCCAATTGCAGGTTTAGATGAATTAAGAAAAAAAAATAAATTATTGGCTGATGAAAATATAGAAAACAATAAAACATTATTTGAGGCAAAAAGAAACCAATTTGAGTTAGACTTATCAATTACGCCTTCAAATAAAAATACGGTAAGTGGTGTAAGAATTAAAGTAGGCAAAGATGCCTATTTCGAAATTGGCTATAACAATTCCAAACAATTACTATACATTGATAGAAGTAAAGCCAGTGACAATAGTTTTAATGATAATTTTAAAAAAATGTCTTTCTACGAAAAAAAGATTTCGCTAAAAGACAATAAAGTTGATTTACAAATTTTTGTTGATCATAGTATAGTAGAAGTATTTGTAAATGGAGGTGAAGCAGTTTTTACCTGCCAAATTTTTCCCAAAAAAGACAATTGTGACATTGAAATATTTAGTAAAAATAGTAAGTCGAATTTTACTAATATTCGCTTTTATGAAATGGAAAGTAGTTGGAAATAATTCTTGCATATAAATAAATAAATACCATCTTTGTTTCTGGCAGTTTATTTAGAAATGCACAAAAAAAGATGAACAAAGATAAAATGTTGAATGGAGCGTCGCCAATGAAGTTTAATCAGGGTACTTCTGATGGTTAACAAAAATAAAATTATGAAATGACCCATAAAAAATGTTCACACCAACCTCTATCTTTATTAGCGGATAATACTTCAGCGAATCTAATTCCTTGTGCCCAAAATCAATAAAATAAATACATGAAAAAATTAATTCTTTTAATTAGCACTTTAGCATATTATCACATTAGCTGTGTTGCACAAGATCCTTGGAAAATTACTGCAAACAAAATTGACCCCAATAATTATTATGGTGTAACAGTTGCGAATGGAATGCTAGGCGTATTAAGCAGTGCAGAGCCTTTTAAAGTAAAAGATGTTGTGCTTGCAGGTGCGTATGATTTGTATGGGCGTGGTAGGGTTGGGAATTTCTTAAAGAGTTTCAACTTGCTTAATATGTACATGGAAATTGACGGCAGAAGATTGGGAGCTGCTGATGCAACAAACATGGTGCAAAGTATAGATATGCAAAATGCAGCATTTACTACATCGTTTGATTACGGAGATAAAGCATCTGTGAGTTACACTTATTATGCATTGCGTCAATTGCCATTTACAGTTTTGATGAATGTAACGGTGACAGCAAAAAAAGAAATTAACATAAATGCTGCAAGTGTAATGGAAGCACCCGATGCTTTAAAGAATGTAGAAAATTATTACAACGAAATAGATAGACCTCATGTGGTAATTAGTTTATTGACAAGCCAAGCAAAAAGCCCAACAGGAAAATTAACGATGTGTGCAAGTAATAGCTTTTTATTTACAGAGTCACATGGCAATGAGCCTAGAGTGATACACGAAATGTGGGACAACAATATGCACTTAATGAAGTTTGGTAAAAAATTAAATGCAGGTACGAGCTATACTTTTTCCATTGCAGGTAGTTCTATTACATCGGCACATCATGCAG
>JAYSOC010000510.1:0-3049 GCA_043723285.1 Ferruginibacter sp.
CACGACCTTGGCACACGTACAGAACCGATAAAAGCAGGGATGGTTTTTACTATTGAGCCAGGTATTTATATTGAAGAAGAAAAAATGGGCGTACGCATAGAAAATAATTTTTGGATAACAAAGAATGGTAATAAAGATTTGATGAAGAATATTCCGATAGAGGTGGAGGAGATTGAAAGTTTGATGAAAAGAATCAGCTAATATGCTGATGTGCTAATTTGCTAATGTTTTAAATTTGAGCTGTTCACTAATTTTTTAATTTTTTAAATGGAGAAATGATAAAGCAGATACCGAATATTTTTACCTTGCTAAATTTAATTTGTGGTTGCGTAGCAATTGTGTTTACTCTACAAAATGGAATCAACATACAATACGATGGTAACCTCGTAGCATTGTCCGAAAAAATGTGGATGGCATCTTTGTTTATAGGCATTGCAGCTGTAATAGATTTTTTAGATGGATTTGTGGCTAGGCTTTTTAATGCAAGTTCCGAAATGGGAAAGCAATTGGATTCTTTGGCAGATGTAGTAAGTTTTGGTGTAGCACCTTCTATGATTATGTATCAATTTTTAAGGATAAGTTATGCTAGCGGAGAGAATGGTGTAAATACTTCTATTTGGTTGTTGGTTCCTGCATTTATAATAGCTGCTGCTGGTGCTTATCGTTTAGCAAGGTTTAATTTAGATACTACACAATCTTACGGTTTTAAAGGCGTGCCAATACCCGCTGCTGGTTTGCTAGTAGCAAGCTTGCCACTTATTTATTGGCAAACGAACAATGAAACGCTAATAAACTTACTTACCAATAAATGGTTTTTGTATTTGCTAATTATTATGGTGAGCGCCTTAATGGTAAGCACACTTCCTTTAATGGCTCTTAAGTTTAAAAACATATCTGTAAAAGATAATTTACCAAAATATATTTTAGTAGGTTTTGCAATCGTTGCAGCCATATTTCTTCAATGGCTTGCAGTTCCTGTAGTGTTTATAGGCTACATTATTTTATCTTTGGCATTCAAAAATAAAACAACATGATTTTTACTGCACAAATAAAAGTATTGCCACTTAAGAATTTGCTTGACCCTCAAGGAAAAGCAGTAATGGGTGGGCTTGCAAACCTTGGTATTACAGGTGTAAACGATGTACGCATAGGCAAGAGTATTGAGTTAAATATAGAAGCAGAAAACGAAAATGCTGCAAGAGAAAAAGCAGAAGAAGCAGCAAAAAAATTATTGGCAAATGCGGTAATGGAAATGTATGAGATTGTAATTAGCTAATTACTAAATTTTAAAATGGAAGCAAGACCAAGAATACTACTTAGCCTTTCAAAAGCTGATAAAGCATTAGAGCTGATAAGTAAAATTGTGTTAGCGTTTATGTGGGGGTTAACGATTTATGCTTTTTTAAAATTGCCTTCTATAATTCCAATTCATTTTAGCGGCTCAGGCAAAGTAGATAATTACGGAAGTAAAAATTTTATTTTAATTTTTCCTTTCATTGCAACTGTTATATATCTTGGCTTAACTGCTCTTAATAAGTATCCTCATATTTTTAATTATATGACAACAATAACAGAAAACAATGCAGTGCGCCAATACACAATTGCAACAAGAATGTTGCGATATTTGAAATTAGCAATTTTGATAATTTTTTCTACAGTCATACTTTTTACATATCAAGTTACAATCGGTATAAAAGATGGCCTAGGCGTTTGGTTTTTACCTTTTACATTTGCACTTATATTAGTACCAACAATCATTTTTATAAGCCAATCTTTTAAAAAAGATAAATAGTAAATCTGCTAAAATAAAAATTTTTATTTTTTGAAACATTATTAATTATTCATTATAAAATTATTCATTAATGTTATTCCTCGTACCCACACCCATCGGAAACCTTGCAGACATGACGTTTCGTGCGGTAGAGGTTTTAAAAAATGCAGATTTAATATTGGCAGAAGACACTCGTACATCTTCGGTATTGCTCAATTATTATGGCATAAAAAAACCAATTTCTCCTTATCACCAGCACAATGAAAAAAGAATTGCTACTCACCTTGCAGACCAAATGATGGCTGGTAAAACAATTGCATTAATTACCGATGCAGGCACACCAGCCATTAGCGATCCATCACATATTTTAGTAAAAGAATGTATTAAAAATAATATAACAATAAACTGTTTGCCAGGCGCTACAGCTTTTGTGCCTGCGCTTGTAAACAGCGGCCTGCCTACAAATAGTTTTTGTTTTGAAGGTTTTTTGCCACTAAAAAAAGGCAGGCAAACTTTTATAAAACGCATGGCCGAAGAAACACGTACCATGATTTTTTACGAAAGTCCTATGCGCTTGTTACGCACGTTGCGTGACCTTGCAGAATATTTGGGTAACGACCGCCAATGCTGCGTAAGCAGGGAACTTACCAAAATGTTTGAAGAAAATAAGCGTGGTACTTTGCTAGAAGTGCACGATTATTTTAATGCTAAGACTGTGAAGGGGGAGATCGTGATTGTGGTGGGAGGGAAGCTGTAGTTTTTAATTTTCTTTACAATTTCCTTTCTAATAAAATAATATTTTTCTTTAGTAATACAATTTGCTCCTTCAAATGTTGATTTTCTAATCTTAAATAATCTAGCTCAGGAAGCTTATTTTGAGCTGGAGAGCTAGTAGTAAATTTGTTAGGCGTAGCCAAACTTTGTTGATATTGTTCAATCTTTTCCGGTGTAGTCTTTAATATTTTAGCAATTTTCACCAGAGTGTAATAATTTATTTTACCCGTTTTTTCTATCTGGCAAATAAGGCCTTTTGTTTTGCCAATACCATCTGCAAGCCCCTGCTGAGTGAGCTCTGCCAATTGTCTTAAATTTTTTATTGCCTTGCCTATATGCATATATGATGCAAGTAGGTGTATTGATTAATAATTATTTAATAAAAATAAATTTTGTTTATTAAAACTAAACTTTGTACATTTATTTTATAATTGAATACTAGCACCATACGACTGTAATGATTATTTAGTTGCATATATACAATATTGTTTGGCCAAAACAAAT
>JAYSOC010000511.1:0-3041 GCA_043723285.1 Ferruginibacter sp.
CTATTTTTTTATTTTTATTTTGTGCTGTTGGCTTCAAATCATTGTTCAACATTTGTTCGGGCTATTCGTTACAAGTCCTCTCTCGTTCCTCGTTCCGGGCTTTCCACTTCTATCCCGCAGCTCTTCATCTGTATATCTTTAATGATCTTTTAACAATGTTATATAAAATTAGCATAGATAGATTAAATTTGTTGTTCTTAATGCTATTATATTTTTTAAGGCATTAATTTAGTGCAAACTTTCAACCTTCAACTTTGAACCATCAACCAAGCAAGAATGATTAACGCTTCCATCATCACCATAGGCGATGAACTTTTAATAGGACAAGTAATAGATACTAACAGTGCATTTATAGCACAAGAAATGAACAAAGCTGGTTTTGCTGTTACTCGTAGAGTGGCTGTGGGCGATGATTACGAAGCAATAAAAACTGCACTCAATGAAGAAAAAAAACATGCCAATATCATTCTCATAACTGGCGGCCTTGGCCCAACTGCCGATGATATTACCAAACCCCTACTCTGCGAATATTTTGGTGGCAAAATGGTTGTAAACGAAGAAGCTTTTGCCAATGTGCAAAATATTTTTGAAAATATTATAAAACGCCCATTTACCGACAGAAATAAAAAGCAAGGCGAAGTACCAGATGTATGCACTGTTATACAAAACAAACGAGGCACTGCGCCAGGTATGATTTTTTTTGAAACAATAAATGAAGTAGAAAAAATATTTGTAAGCATGCCCGGCGTACCACAAGAAATGAAAGGCATGATGACCGATGATGTAATACCAATGTTGCAACAAAAATTTACCAGCGCACATATAGCGCATCGCACTTTACTAGCTGCAGGTGTAGGCGAAAGTACACTAGCAGATTTGCTCATTAATTTTGAAAGTAATATGCCTAGCAATATGAAGTTGGCGTACTTACCAAGTTATGGCATGGTAAGGCTAAGACTTACTGCTACCGCCGATAATGCGAGTGAAAATAATAAAGCATTGGACGAAAATTTTTCTAGCTTACAAATTTTGGTAAAAGAATATTTGGTAACCAATGAAGATATTCCAATGGAGCAAGTGCTTGGAAATTTATTAAAAACAAAAAGTAAAACCTTGTGTACTGCTGAAAGTTGCACTGGCGGCTACATTGCACATTTACTTACCAGCACGCCTGGCTCATCCACCTATTTTGATGGCAGTGTGGTTAGTTATTCTTACAAAGCAAAAGAAGATTTGTTGCATGTAAATAAACAAACCTTAAAAGTACATGGCGCCGTAAGCGAAGAAGTTGTAAGAGAAATGGCAAGTGGTGCATTAAAAACAATTGAATCTAATTATACCATTGCCGTGTCTGGCATTATGGGCCCAGGTGGCGGCATGCCCGATAAACCTGCTGGTACCGTGTGGGTTTGTGTAGGCAATAAAAAAAAACTAATCACACACAAATTTTATTTTCGATTCGATAGAGCATTAAACATTAGACTTACGGCTATAAATGCTATGAATATGTTGAGGAAATTTGTGTTGGAAGATGTAACATAAAATAAAAAATATCATTTATAACAAAAAATCCCCTCAGCAAAACAGAAGGGATTGTAAATATCATTTTTTAAGTAAAACTATTCAGCAGTTTCTGCCGATGTAGGTGCTGTAGTAACAGCTGTCTTTTTACCAAAACGCTTATTAAATTTATCGATACGCCCAGCAGTATCTACCAATACATTTTTACCTGTATAAAAAGGGTGAGATGTATTAGAAATCTCCAATTTAATTACTGGATATTCTTGACCATCTTCTTCAAAAACGATTGTTTCGCTTGTTACAGCTGTAGATTTGCTTAAGAAAGTAGTGCCATTACTCATATCCTTAAACACTACCATTCTGTAGTTTTTTGGGTGAAGTTCTTTTTTCATGTTATTTTTTTTGATGCATGGATTTTGCCATGCGGTTATTTTAAGAGTGCAAAAGTAAGGTTTTTTGTTGTAATAACAAAGAAACCCACGATCTTACTTCATGTTCACAAACTGCAATGCCAAGCCAATATTCCATTCTTTGCTTGCTTGTATAACATCTTGTAAATCATCTATTTTTTTACCTGTTACTCGTATAATATCGTCCATTATGGCTGCTTGTACTTTAAGCCCACTGTCTTTTATAAGCTTCACAATCTTCTTTGCATCTTCTTGTTTTATGCCATTGCGCACAAGCACTTCTTGCTTGGTAACTTTTCCACTTGGGTACGGTTCTTTGCTCAAATCATATATTTCTGCAGCAAGCCCTTGCTTTATACTTCTGCTAATTAGTACATCTGTAATTTGCCCAAGTTTCATTTCGCTATCGGCTTCAAGGTTTAGTTTAAAGTCTTTTTTGTTAAGCTCTATTACTACATGAGCGCCTTTAAAATCGAAACGATTTTTTATTTCTTTGCTTACCACATTTATGGCGTTGTCCAATGTTTGTAAATCTACTTTGCTGGCAATATCGAATGATGGCATGATGGTTTGTTTTTGTAAAGGTAAAAAATTGTACTTGTTATAGCACTATTAAAAACATTTTAATCTACTTGAGGTTCTTCTGTACTTTCGGGTTTCTTGGCAAAAAACTTTGCATACACAATAAGCAAAATACCCACTATCACAAGTCCAATAGCAATTTCTTGTGCTTGCGATAATACAATGCCAGATACGTCATAACCTTTGTTGACCCTTACCAGTTCTACAATAAATCTTTCGCAACCATTTAATACAAGGTAAATACCAAACATAACAAATGGTGTTTTTATTTTTTTTCTTATACTCCATAAAAATAAAAATAGTAAACTACAAATTATTGTTTCATAAAAAGGTGTTGGAAAAACTGGGCTAGGCAATACACTAAAATGTTCTTCTTTTACGCCTGGCATAGGAATACCATCGTTGTTTACATTTTGCGGATAGCTATAACCAAACATCCATTTAGGTAAAAATGAAACGCCTTTTATATGTTGATGTGGTACTTCTTTTAATGATGGATAAGTTCTATCAGTAGTTGCATATTTTGAA
>JAYSOC010000512.1:0-3031 GCA_043723285.1 Ferruginibacter sp.
GGTATGCTAGCACTTTATTTGTGCCTGCTACTATTCCATTACATGCTGCAGTTTGTACTATCCACCAATCGTAATAAATATTTTCGGGTATAGGTAGTATTTGTTCTAATAATTTCTTTCTAAAAATAATATTATGCCCCGAAACAGAATTGCGCAATAACAATTTTCTTACATCGTTTCCTTCGAAAGGGATTGTAATATTTTGATGTTTTTTCGTAGGTAATTTTACGCCACTAAAGCGAACAGAAGTGCTATGTGTAAGTACAATTTCATTATTTGTAAATAATAACATTTGCGTTGCTATTTTTTCTGGTAGCCAAATATCATCTTGGTCAGCTATGGCTATAAAATCACCATTTGCTTTTTGAAAAGCATTTTCGAAATTTTTATTTACACCTTTATTTTTTTCATTAATACAAAATGAAACGTTGTTATTATTAGCTGCAAATTCTTTTATAATATTTTTTGTGCCATCTGTGGATGCATCATCGCAAATAATGATTTCAATATTTTGATAGGTTTGAATGACAATACTATTTAACTGCTCGAGTAAATATTTTTCGCCATTGTAGGTGGCTATTATTATGGAAACTAAGGGTTGGTTACTCGTCATATTTTTTGCTTTTTAATGACTTAAACCAAGCTTTAGTATTTTCGCCCCAGCTACGTTTTATTAATGTCACAAAAATACTCGCCTTGCTTTTTTTAATCATGTAAAACAATTTGGATAAATTTGCAATAGAAAGTAAAAATAGTTGTAAATCCCAAATATGCTCATTTTTACCTTTATAAACACGACACCATTTTTTAAAAAATGGTTGATGTTTGCCTTCCGCTGATGCACAGGTTTCATACCACTCAATATCTTCTTTTTCTATTTCTTTTAGTTTTTCTGCACTTATTTCCCCTTCTTTTAATCTCAAAAAATCTGTTTGGCTATTGGAATGTTGGCGATAATGTACCAATATTTCATCTAAAAATTTTACGCCTCCATTATCCGCAGCTCTAAAGGCTAGCCACCAATCATGATGCTTTGCATTAGGGAAAGGTAGTGCTTCTAATAAAATATTTTTTTTAACCAATAAAGCGTGGCCTGATACACAATTGCTAAAAAGAAATGCTCTCGCATCATATCCGCTGTAACAATTTAAATCTGTACTAAAAGTTTTATTTAGCGATTTCCCAGTTTCATCTACAAATAAAGAGTCATGATAAATTAAACTATAATTTCCTATAGCACCAACTAGTTTTTCAATTTTATCTAAGATCCATATATCATCTTGATCAGAAAATGCTAAGTATGTTCCCTTGCAGTATTTAATCGCATTTTCAAAATTTCTTTTTACTCCATGTGCAAATTCGTTTTTATAAACAAAAAAATTAGAATATTTTTCTGCATAATTTGTAAGAATTTGTAATGTACCATCTGTAGATCCATCATCTGACACAATGATCTCTATGTTTTTGTATGTTTGATGAACCAGCGTATCAAGTTGTTCTACAAGATATTTTTCGCCATTATAAGTGGCTAGGGCAATAGATACGAACGGTATGTTTTTTTCGATTTCCAATTAGCAATTTTAAAATCTTTTTATAGATTCATTTTTTAAAGAAAGTAAAATTTTATTTACGACAGCATCTACACTTAATAAATTATTTTTAGATAAAGACATAAAATTATTTTTTGATTTTTTAATTTCTGCTCTCGATGAAAAAAACATTTTTAAAGATGAAAAAAACCACAGTCTACCAGTAAATAAATGCAATAATGCTTCAAATGCTAATTGCAAATACCAAATTGGTAATTTACGTTCATTTAAATGTATAGCATGTAAAAACATTTTATTTCTGTAATAAATTTTCTTTACAAACGTTTTGTTGCTTTTAGATTTTATAGTAGTAGATGTTTTGTGCCTACAAATAGAATTGTGTTCATAATAGCATTTCCATCCAAGCCGCCATGCACGAAAGCTTAGTTCAACATCTTCTATATAAAAGGGAGCAAATAATTCATCGAAGCCACCAAGCTTAATCATTTTTTCTCTACTTACAAATGCATTTGCACCAGAAAGATACATACTATATAATCTATCTTCTGCCTTGCTTTGTAAAGGAATATAATTGCCCGAAGTTTTTATTTTTGCAGCATGAAAAGTTGGATATTTTCCACCATCTTGAATACTATCGTCATCCCATCCTATGATTCGCCCCATTACCCCAAATGTATCTTCATTATCAAAGTAAGGAATAAGATTTTTAAAGTAATCTTTCACTAACTTCACATCGCTGTTTAATAATAAAAGAAAATCGTATTTAGCTGCAAAAATACCTTTATTGATAGTTGGTGAAAAGCCTTTGTTGGTTTGGTTTTGTAATAATATAGTGTTAGTAAAATTTTCTTTCAAAAAAAGAACGGTTTCATCCGTAGAGCAATCATCAGAAATAATTATTTCATAAGGCAATTGCGCATTTTCCAAAGCTTCATAAAGCGGAGGCAAAATCTCTGGCAATAATAATCTGCCATTGTAATTAGGAATAATAACCGATATGCCTTTTTGATGTATCAAATTTTTTATATAAAATGTGCTGTGCAAAATACTACATTGTATCTTTAAAAAAAATCTTCTTTGTTTTAATCTTTAAACTACTTTAGCAGTAATGTGGAATAATTTTTTAGCTCAAATAAAAGATGGTGATAAAAAAAGCCTTGCACGCTGCATTTCTTTAATAGAAAATGAAGTGGAGGGTTACGATAGTTTTTTACAAATGCTACCTAATAGCCATGTTCCTGTAATTGGTATAACTGGCCCACCAGGCGCAGGCAAGAGCACACTTGTAGATGCACTCATAGGCTTATATGTACAAGATAAAAAAAAGGTTGCTGTACTATGTGTGGATCCATCTTCACCCTTTAACCTTGGTGCTTTACTTGGCGATAGAATAAGAATGAGTAGGTGGTACAATGAGCCAAATGTTTTTATTCGGTCATTGGCTACGAGGGGTTCTCTTGGCGGATTGCACCCGAAAATAA
>JAYSOC010000513.1:0-7542 GCA_043723285.1 Ferruginibacter sp.
ATTGATATAAGCGATTATGTGCAAGAAGGCGATGATGATGTGGGCGATTACAAATTGAGAGATGATAATTATCCCGAAAAAGATGATGGCAAAGTAATACCACACAAAGTAGAAGTAAGTTTTATAGAACTAATGCTGCAGCAACTTGGTATGCTAAACCTTAGCAGTACACAAAAAATTATTACAGAACAATTGGTTGGTAGCCTAGATGATGATGGCTATTTGCGTAGAGATATTAGTGCTATAATAGATGACCTTGCTTTTAGACAAAACATACAAACAAACGAAGCAGAAATTGGAGAATTGTTATTGCAAATACAACAGTTTGATCCACCCGGAGTAGGTGCTCGCAACTTGCAAGAGTGTTTACTATTGCAGCTGGAAAGAAAAATAGATCAAGGAAAAATTATTGAAGTAGCCATTAAAGTATTGGAAAAATATTTTGATGAGTTTACAAAAAAACATTACGAAAAAATACAACGTGCACTTAGTTTATCTGATGAACAATTGAGAGAAATTATAAATCAAATTGTAAAACTAAATCCAAAACCTGGCGGCACCACTGGCGATAATGATAAGAATGCTAACTATGTAATTCCAGATTTTTTTATAGCAAACAACGCTGGTAAACTAGAGCTTACTCTTAATAGTAAAAATGCACCAGACCTTCGTATTAGCGAAGGTTATAAAGATATGCTGCGGGATTATGATAAAGGCACAAAAAAAGATAAGCAACAAAAAGAAGCAGTACTTTTTATCAAACAAAAAATAGATAGTGCAAAATGGTTTATAGATGCCATTATACAACGGCAAAATACATTGATGAATACCATGGAGGCAATCATGAATTACCAGCATGATTTTTTTCTTACAGGAGATGAAACAGAACTTAGGCCAATGATTTTAAAAGATATTGCCGAGCGAACAAGTTTAGATATATCAACTGTAAGCCGTGTAGCCAATAGTAAATTTGTGCAAACAGAGTTTGGTACTTATCGCCTCAAATTCTTTTTTAGCGAAAGCCTACAAACAGATAGTGGCGAAGAAGTAAGTACAAGAGAAGTAAAAAAAATATTGATGGATTTGATAAGCGAAGAAAGCAAGAAACATCCGTATAGTGATGAAAAGCTAACCGAGATGTTGCAAGAAAAAGGATACAACATTGCCCGTAGAACCGTAGCAAAATATAGAGAGCAATTAAACATACCAGTAGCAAGGCTTAGAAAAATATTATAACATGAACCCACTTTTTGTAGAAGAAGCTGTAGATGAAAAACAATATGTGCATCCATTACTCAAATGGCCTGCTTATTTTTTTTCGTATATTTTTCACCCTGTCTTTGTTCCAATTTATGCTATCGCATTCTTTGTATATGTACACCCATCATACTTTTCAGGCTTTTCGGAAAAAAGCAAATTGCAAACGGTAATCATATCTGCTATTAACCTTGTTGCATTCCCATTAATTACAGTTGCGTTGTTAAAAGCAGTTGGTTTTATAGATTCTATTTTTCTTCGCACAAGAAAAGATCGCATTATTCCATACATGGCATGTGGTATTTTTTTCTTTTGGGCATATACTGTTTTTAAAAAACAAGAAATGTATCCGCCCATTATGTCCACATTTATACTTGGTGTATTTTTAGCATCGAGCGCTGCACTTATTGCTAATATTTATTTTAAAATAAGCATGCACGCTATTGGGATGGGCGGTTGGTTAGGTATATTTTGGGTAATAGCAAAAGAAAATTCCATGCTTATTACTTGGCCACTTGCGCTGGTACTTATCATTATGGGTATTGTGTGCACATCACGCTTACTGGTAAGCAATCATACACAAAAAGATATTTATGCTGGGGTTGCTGTGGGTTTTGCTTGCCAGTTGGTGGCTTCATTTGTTAGCTAAATGTAATCACTAATAAATTATTTTTGCATAGCTACAAAACATTTTGCCCTTGACACAAAAAACAAAAGCACATTTAGCCTTACTGGGCACTAATATATTTTTTGCCATAAACTATACCGCTATAAAATATATTATAAATGGCGGCTTTATAAAACCATTTGGGCTCAATATTATTAGGGTTGCTGTAACATCCATTTTATTGTGGGGATTATATTTTCTATCGCCAAAGAAAACCATCATTCATAAAAAAGATTATGGAAGGTTGTTCCTTTGTTCGCTTACAGGCATAGCAATAAATCAATTGCTTTTTATTAAAGGTTTATCGCTCACTTACTCTATTCATGCATCGTTGTTAATGCTTACCACACCGATTTTAATAACCATTATAGCAGCATGGGTACTCAAAGAAAAGGTTACTATTTTTAAATTACTGGGGCTTGTGCTAGGGGTAACTGGCGCATTGGTGTTACTTATAAATAAAGAAAAAACTGGCAACCCTACAGATGTATTTTTGGGCGATATTTTTATTATTTTAAATGCCATATCCTACGCTGCATATTTTGTATTGGTAAAACCGCTTATGAAAACATACGACCCAATTGATATTATTCGTATTCTTTTTAGCATTGGATTTATAGTTACACTTCCATTTTGTTATACAGAGTTTACACAAATACATTGGGAAATATATAGCGGAAAGGAATTTACTTTACTAGCCTTAATAATATTTGGCGGTACATTTTGTGCTTATCTTTTTAATATATATGGTATCAAAATTTTGGGAGCATCGGTAGCTGGTGCATACATTTATTTGCAACTTATTTTTGCAGCTACTATTGCAATAATTTTTTTAGGAGAAGAACTGGCTTTGTATAAATTACTTGCAGGAGCGCTTATTTTTGCAGGCGTTTATCTTGCCAATAAACAAAATAACAATGGTTGAAATAATAATAGCAAATACCGAAAATGAATATCAGGCAGCAGGTATTTTGTTTAAAGAATATGCAGCTTGGCTTAATATTGATTTAGCTTTTCAAAAATTTGACGAAGAATTATTGCAATTAAAAAAAATGTATTCTTTTCCTAATGGAGCAATTTTATTGAGTAAAAATGAAAATTTATTTACAGGTTGTGTGGCGGTGCGTAAAAAAGAAAACGGTATTGCGGAATTAAAAAGAATGTTTATTAAAGATAATTATCGCAATGAAGGCATTGGTAGTTTACTATTACAAAAAGCTTTAGATATAGCTACTGAATTACACTACAAAAAAATAAGATTAGATACGCTCGATACAATGACTCCCGCTATAAACCTGTATAAAAAATTTGGGTTTTACGAAATAGAACCATATTATTTTAACCCAGAAAAAAATGCTGTTTTTTTTGAAAAGGTTTTGTAATGTTTATCTTATGCTTCTTTCGGATATTTAAAAAACAAAAACTTCTTTTCAGCTTTTTCAAAATCATTCCAACTGTTTATATCTGCTTCTACAGCAAAAACGCCGCATGTAGGCATATCTACAATACGCACTTTGCCACATACGGTACTTACAAATTCTGTAATACCTGGGTTGTGAGAGAAAATTGCTACACTTTCATCGTTATCATTCAGCTCTTTTATTACCTCGTAAAAAATGTGTGGGGCAGGGTGATATAATTTTTCAACCAAAATCATATCTTCTTTAGTTTTACCATATGCTTCCAAAAAAGCATTGCATGTTTTGCGTGCACGCTTAGCAGTGCTGCTTACAAAAGCATTTATTTTTATACTTTGGCTCACCAATTTTTCAGCCATTTCTTCGGCTTCTCTTTTGCCACGATCATTTAATGATCTATCAAAATCTGTTTCGCCCAAGCCAGCCCAGCTGCTTTTTGCATGACGTATGAGAAGGAGTGTTTTCATGATAACAAATGTAATAAAGTCTTTTACATTAAAAAACTGCAAAAAAAAATTTGCAGCTTTTTAAACAATTTTTATGTAATAAGCTATCTTTTATAAGTGACAGTATATTCATGAAAGTCTGTGCCAGTACCTGGTACCTTTGCATGCAGAATTAATTGAGCATCTGTTAATGAATTTATATCTGTTGAAATTCCATTTATTAAAACTTTGGAATCACTTATAACACTGTATGGACTCGAGCTTGTGAAAGTAGGACCTTCATATACTCTTCCATCAGTTCTAAAATCATCCACATCATTTGCAGTGCCTGAGTAAGTGCTTATATGATTAGTGTTGTTAAAATATAAATTGTCGGTTCCCGTAACCACAATCCATTTGCCAAGAATTTTTTCAGCTGTTGTTTTTACAACAACTTCATCCTTTTTTTTACATGCGGAAAATAATCCTGCGCTTAAGAGTGCAAATAATAATAATTTTTTCATTTTTTTTAGTTTTATACGAAGATACTATTTAACCTCAAAACGCTGCTTATCTGCCCTTTGTTTTATAATATTTGTTTTAATAGTTCTTCATTATTCGTATATTTTTGCAGCTAAAACAAAATTATTACAACAATCCTCCTCATAACGCCCCCATTCACCCAACTAAATACACCTTACCCAGCTACGGCGTACATAAAAGGATTTTTAAACACCAAGGGTATTAATTCATTTCAAAGCGATTTGGGCATAGAAGTAACCTGTGCGCTATTTTCAAAAAAAGGGTTAACCAATCTTTTTGAAAAAATTAAAAATTTACGACAAACATTTTCTGCCAATGCAGCAAAAATGATTACGCTACAAAATGATTATATAAATACTATAGATGCTGTAATTGCTTTTTTGCAAGACAATAATCCAACACTTGCACATAGCATTTGTAAAAGAGAAATGCTGCCCGAAGCTAGCAGATTTGAACATACAGATAATTTAGAAAAAGCATTTGGCAACATGGGCATACAGGACAAAGCAAAATATATTGCTACTATGTATTTGGAGGATTTATCTGATTTGATAAAAGAAACAGTGGACAATCATTTTGGCTTTAGCAGATATGCAGAAAGACTTGGTCGTTCAGCAAATAGTTTTGATGAGTTATACAGTGAATTACAAAAACCTTATACGTTTATTGATGAAATATTGATAGAAATTTTAGCTGCGCAAATGAAAGAAGTAAATCCAAAAATGGTTGCGCTTTCTGTTCCTTTTCCTGGTAATTTATATACTTCTTTGCGTTGTGGGCAATGGATAAAGAAAAATTATCCTGATGTGAAAGTGATGATGGGTGGCGGTTTTGCAAATACAGAGTTGCGTTCGTTAAGCGATGTTCGTGTGTTTGAATTTTATGATTTTATTACATTAGATGATGGCGAAGCGCCCATTGAAAATTTGATTGCATACATCACAAAAAATAAAACGATAGATGAATTAAAACGTACTTTTTTATTGCAAGATGGAAAAGTGGTTTACATAAATAATACCGCCGTAAAAGATTACAAGCAAGGCGAAGTAGGCACGCCAGATTATAGCAATTTAAAATTAGATAAATATATTTCGGCCATAGAAGTAGTAAACCCAATGCATAGAATGTGGAGCGATGGCAGGTGGAATAAACTCACTATGGCGCATGGATGCTACTGGGGCAAATGTACTTTTTGCGATGTAAGCCTCGATTATATTAAACTCTACGAGCCTGTAGCGGCGGGCATTATATGCGATAGAATGGAAACCATAATGGCGCAAACGAATCAAAATGGTTTTCACTTTGTAGATGAAGCTGCACCACCTGCACTCATGCGTGCGGTCGCTTTAGAAATTATTAAAAGAAAAATGGTTGTAAGCTGGTGGACCAATGTGCGTTTCGAAAAAAGTTTTACGAGAGACTTGTGTTTGTTGCTTAGCGCATCTGGTTGTATAGCAGTTTCGGGCGGGTTAGAAGTAGCAAGTGATCGTTTATTACAATTAATTGATAAAGGAATTACAGTAGCACAAGTAGCAAAAGTAAATAGAAATTTTACACAAGCTGGCATACTCGTACACGCATACCTTATGTATGGCTTTCCTACACAAACAGATCAGGAAACGATAGACTCGCTAGAAATGGTAAGGCAACTTTTTGCAACCAATGTACTGCAATCTGCCTTCTGGCACAGGTTTGCGCTCACTGCACATAGTCCTGTTGGTTTGCATCCCGAAAAATTTAAAGTGAAAAAACTAAACGAAGTTGTAGGAACATTTGCCAATAATGATGTAGAGTATGAAGATGAAACTGGAGGAGATCATGATAGTTTTGGATATGGCTTAAAAAAATCTTTGTTTAATTATATGCATAATATTGGCATAGATGAGCCATTGCAAAAATGGTTTGAACATAAAATTCCTAAAACAAAAGTTGTTACAAATTTTATTGAAAATGCATTAAACGAAATTGAAATAAATTCGTTTAAGCCTAATGCAAAAGTTATTTACTTGGGCAATCCGCCGACAGTAGAATATTTTACACAATCTAAAAAAGGATTTAGTAGAGAAATGGCTAAACTTAGTTTTTATAATAAACGAAATATCCAAGAAATACAAATACTAAAAGCAAATGCCGATTGGTTTTTACAAATTCTTCCGCTGCTATCTGTAGAAAATGAAAATCAATATACTTTACAAAAATTAAAAGAAAACTACGAAGCCTCTGGACTTGATGATTTTGAATTGTATTGGGATAATAAGCCCATGAATAATTTGTGGCAAAGTGGATTACTAATGCTATAAAATATTTTTTTCATAACTTCTAACAGAAATATGCAAAAGCCAACAGTTGTATCGTTGCATATGAAATCATAAAACCATAAAATAATATTACAGTAAGAAAATTATTTTCATACAATCATTCTTTAATTACTTTTTTATAAAAGCAGGCTGTAATTGAAGATGGTCCTTACTTTCCGCAAACGTTGTAGATTTTACAAAGTCCATTTAAATAAAAAAATTACCAAAAAGTTACAATCATTTTTTTGCCTTTAAACTTAAATCATATCATATTTTATTGTGGTGTGTAAGATGGCTAATTATAAAACTTTTCTACTAAAAAAGGTATTATAACAATAAATACATTTACCTAAGTTTTACTTTCTACAAATCAATAAAAAAAGTATTTTAACATTTTGTGCTTTTCTTTCGATAATAATTTATACTACTATTGCGTTAAATATTGAATATCTTATTCAATTAATATAATTAAACAATAATAAGATGAAATTACTTAATGCAATTACGCTTTTCGTGCTTTGTACGATTTTTACTGCCACAGGTTTTGCACAAAATGCAACAGCAAAACAAAAATTATTTGCAGCTTATCCTGAAAACATTTCTTTAAACAAGATCTTTATTACAGATGCATTTTCGTACAACACCGGTGCGAGTGTTTCGGTTGATTTGCCTGGCAACTTTCATTTTGCTGGTACTGTAATAAGTAATCAACAAAAATATCACAACCTCCAAACGATTATGATTCGTTCTTCAGAAAACAATCATTCTATCTTTCAGATATCAAAAATTACCAACAACGATAAATCTACTAGCTATACTGGCTGTATAATAAATAATGATGCTGCCGATGGTTATATAATTAAAAATAACAATGGCATTTATAGTTTAAACAAATTTGAATCCGATAAAATTTTAGAGCATTGTAATTAATAAAA
>JAYSOC010000514.1:0-3007 GCA_043723285.1 Ferruginibacter sp.
TGACAACCCTATTTACAAACTGCGATATTTTTAAATACAGCTGCTTTTTTGTACTTATTATATTTTCGCTTACATTGTAGTATCAATTTTATACTATGCAAAATATTCGTACCGAAGATTTGATTGTGATTGATATTGAAACAGCATCTGTATCTGCATCATTTAATTTGCTGGATGAAAGATGGCAAGAGCTATGGCAAGAAAAAACAGCCAAAGTTATTCCTGAAGGATTAACGCCTGCAGAATTTTACCCAATGCGTGCTGGTGTAATGGCAGAGTTTTCAAAAATAGTTTGTATAAGCATTGGTTATTTTATAAGAGAACAGCATTTAAAAATGAGGGTAAAATCTTTTTATGGCGATGATGAGAAAAAGATCTTGACTGAGTTTTTATTAACCATTACAAAAATTGAAAGCTTCAATAATCGTTGGTGTTTTGCAGGGCACAATATAAAAGAATTTGATATTCCTTTTATTTGCAGAAGACTTTTGGTAAATAATATGCGCATTCCTGCTTACTTAGATTTTCAAAATATGAAACCTTGGGAAACCAATATTGTTGACACTTTTCAATACTGGCGTTTTGGCGATTATAAAAATTATACATCTTTAAAATTATTGGCAGCAGCTATGGGTATTCCATCTCCTAAGGATGATATAGATGGAAGCATGGTGGGAGCGTTATATCACAATGGCACCCCCGAAGAAAGAGTTATAAATATGAAACGAATAGCCACCTATTGCCAAAAAGATGTAGTAACCACAGCTAATATTATACTACGATTTAAAAATGCATCGTTGGTAAATGAGGAAGATGTGGAAGTGGTTGAATAACAATAGAAATGTAAAAGTTTTGTAAAAATTCAATTGGGACATAACTTTTGGCATGTTATTACGTCTATATATTTGAATCAAAAAACTAAATATGAAAAATTCAAAAATTATTATTATTGCCGCTGCTCTAGTTATTGGCGTAGGCACATTTGTATCTTGTAAGAAAAACAATGATACTAGCTCTACACTGCAAGTTAGATTAACAGATGCACCAACTGCATTAGACGAAGTAAATGTAGATATAAAAGAAGTGCATGTAAAATTTTCTGATGATTCGTTAGGTAATGACGGATGGGTTACATTAGCCACCAATGCAAGAGTATATAATTTGTTGGGTTTGCAAAATGGTGTTGATACTGTTTTAGCATCTGGCACTTTTCCAAATAATATTGTAAGACAAATTCGTTTTGTGTTAGGCCCAAACAATTCTGTAAAAGATAACGGTGTTATTTATCCATTAACTATACCAAGCGGAAGCGAATCGGGTTTAAAAATAAAAGTAAGTAAATCTTTACAAGCTACACTCGAAACGCTGGTTATTGATTTTGATGCCGCACTTTCAGTAAAAAAAGAGGGGCCTGGCGATTATAAATTAAGACCAGTTTTGAAAGTAAAATAAAAAGTTACTACCACATTAAAAAAAGCAATCATATATGATTGCTTTTTTTTAGGCGTTTTAGTAGGAAAATTATTTTTTTAGGTTTTTGCAATTAATGAAAATAATAATTTGTAGGTAATGGTATGGTATTTGTCTTAAATTTAACATATCAATTGAAGGGTAAAAATCATTTGAGTAATCTTGGTTATTTTATTTGAATTACAAGATAACAGAAATTTTAATTTCTGATGGGACGTTAATTTATAAATCCCATTTTTTTATCTCTAACTCTCTTATCTTTTTTATTTTTTATTTTATAATTTTTTTATATGGGCAATGAAAAACCATTACAACGAAAAGAATTTTTGAAAAGTCTAATTGGTGTAAATAAAAAGAAAGAAATTCTTTCTTCTGAAAATGCAGTATTTGAAAACAGTGATCCGTTATTTGAAAAATATTCCAGAAAAACTTTGGGCGATAGGCAGTATAGCGAACAAATGGCTGTTCCATTAGAGGATGGTACTTTTTCTGCACGAGTAGGAGTAGTAACTAGCGGGCTTGCACCTTATACGGGAGCATGGACGAGTTGGGAAGTAAATCACCTGTTGCGACGATTAAGTTTTGGAGCAAAAAGAGCAGACATAACGGCATTGCTTGCTTTGACGGTTTCTGATGCGGTAGATTCTTTGCTTACTTTTTCTGCTACTCCTGCAAACCCATCTCCAACGCCATTATACTTTAATGGTATTAATTATGCCGATACCTTGGGTAGTGGTACTGGTACGCCAGTTGTTTCTGGAGGTGTAGCACAAGCTGCAGACTGGACAACATCTAATTTAACAGGATATCCTCCTTTTGGACCTAATTATTCTAGAAGAATAAGTTTGGAATATTGGAATTGGGGAGTAATAATAAATGATGCAACAAGTATCAGAGAAAAAATGCAACAGTTTTGGCATCATTTTATTCCAATCAATTTTGAGAGCTTGGAAAATTCTGAACAGAACTCTGCAATAATGTCTTATGAGTATATGAAACTGCTAAGGCAAAATGCACTTGGCAATTTTAAAACGCTCATCAAGGCGATCTCTAAAACGCCGGCCATGTTGGTGTATCTGAGTAATCAGTATAGTACAGCAGCCGTACCAAACGAAAACTTTGCAAGAGAGCTTTTAGAATTATTTGCTATGGGTAAAACACCTACACAAAATTATACTGAGCCTGATATTATAGCCGCCTCTAAAGTTTTTTCTGGTTGGAGGGTACCTACATTTATTGCAGCTACAACTCCTGCATCAGCTTTTAATTCCGTTTATCACAATCAAACAAACAAGGTATTTTCTTCAAACTTTGTTAGCGCCTCTTTTCCTACAGCGACCATTAATAATCAAACAGGAGTAAATGGAGCAAATGAATTTGACCAATTTTTTGACATGCTCTTTGCTGCACAAGCTAATACGATAGCCAAATATATTTGTCGTAGGCTCTATCGTTATTTTGTATATTATGATATTGATGCAAATATTGAAACGAATGTAATTGTTCCGCTTTCAGCAACATTAATAAGTAATAATTG
>JAYSOC010000515.1:0-7512 GCA_043723285.1 Ferruginibacter sp.
CATTGGAAGCCATTTTGAGCTATAGTAAAAGCAATCGATTTGGTATAAGTGAATATGCTAGGAAGGGCTATTTAAGCAATGTGGAAGAAGCAGAAAGTGCGAGCAAAACAATGGAGTATGCTTACGATGATTGGTGCATTGCAGAGTTTGCAAAAATGCTTGGTGAAGACAAAATAGCTGATGAATATTATAAGCGAAGTTTGAACTATAGAAATTTATTTAACCCTGCAACTGGTTTTTTTCAAGGAAAGTTTCATGCAAGTTGGTACACGCCATTTGACCCAAATGAGATAAATAATTTTTATACTGAAGGCAATGCTTGGCAGTATACTTTAGCTGCACCGCATGATGTAGTGGGAATGAAAAAACTAATGGGTGGAGAAACCGCATTTGCAAATCATTTGCAAAAATTATTTACAACAAACAGCAAAACCACAGGGCGTGAGCAAGCGGACGTAACTGGTTTAATAGGGCAATATGCACAAGGTAACGAACCTAGCCATCATATGAGTTACCTATTTAACTATACCAATAAGCCTGAGCTTACTGCTTATTATGTAAATAAAATTTGCCATGAATTTTATACAAATGCACCCGATGGTTTAATAGGCAATGAAGATTGTGGGCAAATGAGCGCATGGTATATTTGGAGTGCATTGGGCATGTATCCTATGAATCCTGTTGGCAATGAATTTGAAATTGGTAGCCCACAAATTAAAAAGGCAATTATACATTTAGAAAATGGGAAAGAAGTAGTAATTGAAAGTGAAAAATCAGTGCAATATGATATTCAATTTGGAAAAGTAACAATAGATGGGAATGTACTAACTTCAAAAATAATAAAGTATGTAGAAGTAGAAAATGGAGCAAAAATTAATTACAGTATTGATGATAGAAGCTCATTTGTAAATTCTATTTTGCCAAAGAATAATGTTTCAAATGAAAAATTTGTTCCAGTTCCATTTATTGCAAAAGGAGCTGTGAAGTTTAAAAATAAAACAACAGTAGCAATAGAAAGTATTAATAAGGATGATAAAATTTATTATTCTATTCCTTCAAAAGCAACAATTATTATTCCATTTCATGAAAGTTATAAAGAGTATAAAAAGCCGTTTCAAATTAATTATAGTACATCCTTATTTTTTTTTAGTAAAAATAAGCATGGAGAGTCTGCTACTATTTCTCAACCCTTTTATAAACTACCAACAGATAAAACCATAACCATCTTAAGCAAATTAAATTCAATGTACACAGCTGGCGGTAGTGAAGCGTTGATAGATGGTATAAAAGGAACAGAAAATTGGAGAGCAGGAGAGTGGCAAAGTTATTATGGAAATGATTTTGAAGCTATGATTGATTTTAAAAAGATGAGAAATGTACAACAAGTAAAATGCTATTTTTTACAAGATATTCGTAGCTGGATATGGATGCCAACAGAAATGGAAATATTTGCAAGTAATGATGGTAAAAATTTTGTAAGTATTGAGATAGTGAAAAACAAAATTGATGAAAAAGATGAAACATTACAAGTAGCTAATTTGCAAATTGACATTACTTCTTTTAAAACAAGGTATATAAAAATAAAAGCAAAAAATTATGGCATTATTCCTACATGGCATTTAGGCGCAGGTAATACTAGCCATTTATTTATAAGTGAAGTGGAAGTGAAATAAAACAACAATGGTAAGAGTATTTAAAATTGCCGCAAGGGTTGTCAACCTTAATTGATAATTTCAAAATAAATGTACCGCACAAAGGTTGGCAACCCTATTTGCAAAAATTGCAGTAATATTAAATTAAAGATGATACCTTTTTGAAAGTAATCTCTAGCTCAACAGTTATCATGAGAGGTGTCACCACTTGCAACAATTTTAAATAAGCCCGTAATAATTGTTTTCAAAAAAGAATGCCTTTATTTTGCAACTGTGATAAAACGAATACTTGCCTTACTTAAAAAAGATATTATGCTGGAGCTTCGCCGTCAGCATACTTTTTATGGCATATTGTTGTACATAGCATCTACCGTTTTTGTGTTGTTTCTTTCCATGCCCGATAGCCCCGATGCCAATATTTGGAATAGCCTTTTTTGGGTAATACAATTATTTGTTTGTGTAAATACAGTAGCCAAAAGTTTTTTAGCAGAGAGTAGGGGATTGATGTTGTATTATTATTCCATCACATCTCCGGTAGAATTTATTATTGCCAAATTATTGTTTAACGTAATACTCATGCTTATCATGAGTGCCATTAGCTTAATATTATTTTTTACATTTCTTAGCAATCCTGTAAACGATTCATTAAAATTTTTAGGTATTGTATTGCTTGGTGGCACAAGTATAAGCCTTACTTTTTCACTTATGAGTGCTATTGCTGCGAAGGCACAACAAAACGCTGCATTGATTGCAATACTTGGGTTTCCTGTTATTCTTCCACAGTTATTATTATTAATGAAACTTAGCAAAGCCAGCTTTGGCGAAGTTTTTAGAGAAGGTGCTATTTGGCAATTAGCAGCTCTTATTACTGGCTTAGATATTTTGGTATTTGTGTTGGCCGTTATTTTATTTCCTTTTTTGTGGAAGGAGTAAACGCATTAAATATTTTGTACTGAATCTGAAATTGATTTAGCCCAACTATTAATAGCATTATATTGTTTAAATTCAATGGCGTTGGTCACTTTAAACAGAATTGTTGGTTCTTCAAATTCCAAAGAGTTATCATAAACATAAACTCTGTCAACAAATTTTGCACAAACACTACAATTGATTATTGATTTGCTGTACCTCGATATTATTTTAATTATTGGCACATCATGACCACCTTCCATTACTCGTTGAGCAATCCTGCTGGCATTTATAGAGGGACTATCAGTTCCCACAAAAAATAAACGAACAAAATATCCTTTTTCTTTAGCTTTTTTTATAAAATCAATTTTATCATTGGCAGATAATACAGTTTCAAAAATTAAACTCTTACCTTCTTCCAAACACTCTTCCCTTAATTGTTCTGCATATTTTGCCGCATTTAAAACCGCATATGCATTATTCCAATCACCAAATTTATCTCTGGCTATTTCATCTGGGTTTATGTAAACACATTCTTCCACCCATTCATGTTCTAATATTCTATTTGTAATGGAAGTTTTGCCTGTTCCATTAGGACCTGCAATGACTATTAAGATTGGTTTCTTCATTTCTTCATTGCTTTGTGTTTCTCATCAGCAAGCTGTATTCCCAATGTAATTCTTTTTTCCATTTCCATTTTAGTTACCATAGCTTTTTCTTTGGCAATTTGTGCAACTTCCTTCATCAAATCAGATAACTCTTCATCAGTTGGCTCACTTGTACCCATTAAAATTGGATGCTTCATTTTATTTTGTTTTATTACTAACAAATTTACTTATTGTTATCCATAATCTGTGTTTCATTTTTATGGAACAAATTATAATGCTCATATAAAAGCCCCGCATTTCTACGAGGCTTCTATTATCAAATCAAAATTATCTTCTATCCTTTGGTGGGCCATACACTCTTTTTCTCTCTCTTGGTGCAGATCCTACTTCTCTTGTGCCTCTGCCTTGTCCTTCATCTATAGGGCGTTTAAAACCGCCATCAGCTTCGTTCATACGCACAGTACGGTTGTTGTAGCGCTTACCATCAAGTGCTTTTATCATTTGGCTTGCACTTGCACTATCACACTCTATCCAAGTGTTCATGTCTCTAATGTCTATTTTTCCTAAAGATTCTTTGCTAAGGTTACTTTCGTCTAATACAAATTGCAACATGCTTGCTTTATAAAAACCATCTTTTGTACCCAGGTTTACAAACAATCTTGTGTAGCCATTATCTCTTCTATTAAAACTGCTACGCTCGTTTCTGCTGCCATCTCTATTGCTAGATACACGGTCGCCACTGCGTTCGTTATTCATTGGTCTTCTACCTGCATCTTTTGCATTTAAGTCTTCAGCATTTTGATAGTATTTTAAGAAATGATCAAACTCAAGCGCAGCCACTCTTTGCAACACTTCTTCTTTGGTTACATCTGCAAATTTTTCCATAAGATCTGGCAAGTATGTTTCATAATCGCCATGGCTAATATCCGTTTGTATCAACTTATCCATAAAAAAGAAAAATTGTTTTCTACAAACATCTTTACCACTTGGTATATCCATTTTATGAAACTGTGCATTTACCATTTTCTCCAAACTTCTAATTTTAAAAGTTTCTCTTGTATGGCAAATACTCAAACAAATTCCTGTTTTACCTGCACGGCCAGTACGTCCGCTTCTATGCGTATATACTTCCATATCGTCTGGCAATTCGTAGTTGATTACATGTGTTATGCCATCTACGTCAATACCACGTGCAGCCACATCTGTAGCTATTAATAGTTGCAATGCTTTGGTACGAAAACGTGCCATTACCCTATCTCTTTGTTGTTGGCTAAGATCACCATGTAATGCTTCAATTTCATAGCCAGCCTTGCTTAATTTTTCACATACATCTTGCGCATCCATCTTGGTTCTAGTAAAAATAATGCCGTACATATCTGGGTTAAAATCTATCAAGCGCTTCAACGCTTCAAAGCGAGAATTAGAAGGTGCTACAAAAAATTGGTGGTCGATGTTTACATTTCCACTATTCTTTTTACCTACCGTTATTTCTTCCGGGTTGGTCATAAAGTTTTTTGCAATAGCACGTACTTGGCTAGGCATTGTTGCACTAAACAACCAGATGCTTTCTCTATTTATTGTATTCTTCAATACAAAATCAATATCGTCTCTAAAGCCCATGTTCAGCATTTCATCTGCTTCATCTAGCACTACATATTTTACTTTTTGTAAGTCTATGGCTTTTCTCTCGATTAGGTCTATCAAACGGCCTGGGGTAGCTACTACTACTTGTACGCCTCTTTTCAAGTTGCGTATTTGCATTACGATAGATGCACCGCCATACACGGCTTCTACATTCAATCCTTTGCTGTGTTTTCTAAAATCGCTAAGGTCGTTTGTTATTTGCAAACACAACTCTCTTGTAGGGCATACGATTAATGCCTGTGGGTGCTTTTGTGTAGGATCTATCAAGTGCATTAATGGCAAACCAAATGCTGCTGTTTTTCCTGTGCCTGTTTGTGCTAGGCCCACAAAATCTTTTGTACCAGCAATCAAGATAGGAATAGCTTGTTGCTGAATAGGGGTTGGTTCCGTAAAACCTAAATCTGTTACTGCCTGTACGATGTGTTCGTTTAGGCCCAATGCTTCAAATGCATTCATAGTAATTATTTGTTTAAAATGAAAACCAGTAAGTATATATCCGTGTAATGTTTTAGGCTAGGCTGTTATAAGCTAGTCTCTTTGCCGAATGCAATACTATATGGTCAAAAAAAAATACTTTTTGATGGTCACATATTATGCTTCTGGCTATTGTGTAGGGGAGAAGTTGTATTATCTCTTTTTAGGCAACGTAATCGGTATTACCTTTTTTCAACAGCATCTGAGCATGTCATGTAATTCTCAGAAATTATAAAATCGGCGCAAAAGTAAGGGAATATTAATTAATAATTGAATAATCTATAATTAATAATACAATATCGTTAAGTTAGTGTTGTGGGCGGAACACCCACAATGGCGGAGAGCCGTGGCGGGTGGCACACCCGCCACATTACTAAAATATAAAATGGCATGAGATTTTTTGCATAAAAAATAAAGTCTTACTTTTTAATTGTTGTTTATCATATTTAATATATATTTAATGTTTTAAACTAATACATCTTGGCAAAAGCAACCAATGTACCTCAGAGCGTTCCTCGTCTTTCCTCTACCAGACTGCACCAATTGTTAGACCCATTAAATATTGATCGTACAAAACATAAAATTGTTTTGGTAGGTATTAGAGGATACTATAGAAATGATTTTGGGAAAATTGGTAAAAACGATATTGGCATTTATGACGATGCTATGTTTCTTGATACCGTTAATTTAACAGCTTCTTTTAATGCCAATACAGATCCAAGTTCATTGAAACAAGACCGAGCTATTCTAAAACCAGGCGTTTATTTTTCGCACAAGTTCGATATCCATGGAGGTAAAGTTTCGCAATATCCTGCTATTTGTCAGCGGTTAGACAAGGTTACTGTTTTCAGATATCAAACAAAAACAGATTCTTTTAAAGAAGATACTGGCATGTTTGGTATAAATATTCACAAAGGTGCACCAGCTACAACATCTTCTGTAGGTTGCCAAACCATTCATCCTTCTCAATGGTTATCTTTTTATGAATCAGCAAAATCTGAAGCCATCAGACTTTACGGAAAAGATAATTGGAACAAAGTAGTTATTCCGTATATTTTGTTTAATAAAATTGGCGATGATGAGTACGATTTTAGTTTTGATGGAGTGTAAATAAATTTATTATTATTTTCATTTACTGTAAAGTTTTTAAAACTTTGAAGATTTATGCAAAGGTTACACAACCCGTAACCCGCAATCACACAACCCGTAACTTTTTCAATACTGCACCGTTCTATTTCTCTTACGCAAATAATAATGCCATAATAAAAATGTTGCAGCAGACCTATATGGTTCCCATTTTTTGGTGTAAGATTCCATGGCTGGTTTTTCATGAATATCTAACAATTCTTTAATCGTATTTACTACTGCAATATCAGCAAGTGGAATTATATCTGGTGCTTGTAAGCAAAACATTAAATACACATCTATAGTCCAATTGCCAATGCCTTTTATTTTTATGAGTTCCTCCCGCACTTGTTCGGCAGGTTTTAGTGCTAAACTTTCTATATCTATTTCTTTTTCTAAAATGGTTTTTGACAATCCTTTTATATAACTCGTTTTTTGCCTGCTCACACCAGCCTCTCTATAATCTTCATCTGTCAATTCAACTAATTTTTTTGGAGAAATAATTTTTGTTTTCTTTTTTAATTTTATAAAAGTTGCTTTGGCACTATCTATAGAAACTTGTTGTTCTAAAATAAGCAACACCAATGTTTCAAAACCTTGTGGGCGTGAAGGAATTATTGGTAACCCATATTCCTTAATAATCAATTTAAAAATGCTATCTTTTTTAGAGAGATATTTTGCGGCTTCTTCCATGGTGCAATTCAATAAGTAAATTACAAGATGATATTTAATTCCAAGCAAGTTTCATCAATCACTTTATGTTGATAATTTCTCAATTTTATCTCATTATATGGTTGTATTAATATCGATTTTTTTAAGCCACGCAAAATAAACTCAGCGGCAATATTGCCATATCTTTCTGCTACGGTTTCGTTAATTTTTTTGCAATTTATGTCTACATTTACTTTGGCATCTTCTCTAAATTGTCTTCTATTAATGGTTGTCCGTTCTTTTTTTTCTGGGTAGATGTGTATTGTTTCATCAATAATTTCAATACCATTAATAAATTTTTCTTTATTGGTTGGGTCGTCCAACAATCTACTACAAAAACCATTTTTAAAGGGTTGCATCAAAAATATTTTATTGTTTTCTACAATATT
>JAYSOC010000516.1:0-3004 GCA_043723285.1 Ferruginibacter sp.
CAGAAGTGGCCTTACAAGCCAAAGCTGGGATATTTAATGGGAAATATAGTATAAAGATTACCAACATAGATGGTGCCGAAATAAAAACTTTGGAACAAACATATAAAAATGCAATACAGATAAAAATAAAAACTGGATTTTTAATAACAGGCATATATTTTGTTACTTTAATTGGAGAAGATGGAAAACCTGTTACGCTTAAATTTGTGAAGCAATAAGCTTTTATGTAATAAAAATGTGTATAAAAAATTGAAAATTCAGAAGCGATAATCGTGATGTTGAATTTTATTATTAATGCTTAATATTTAAAGTTGTATATTGTAAATGATATCGGTTCTTATACCTGTTAAAGATGGGTATAAGGATTGGAATAAGAATGTTATGGTAGATTAGCATCTATTAAATTAAAATTCAAATAACAAGTTTTTATACAATGAAATGCCTACATACTTTTTTTCGTTACATACTATTATACTTAATTACAATTACTGTAACCTTATCAGCCAATGCTCAAGCTACTCCTGTTTTTGCCGACCCTGCAATAGGTTCATTTGTTATTACCAATTTAACGGATGTAGCTCTAGATCCAGATATATTGGCGCTTAATAACATTTATAAAATTAAGTTAGATGTTTTTAATAATAATCCAACAAATGCAATTCCATTTAATACTGCATATGTTGATATAAATTTTGGAACAAAGTTTATTCTAGATCCTACATTTACTGTTGACCCTACAATTTTAAATAATTATTTAAGCAATGCTCCGTTAAGTGCATATTTCACTTATACGTATATTACTACAGGTAGCCAACCCAAAATAAGGTGTACGATTTCTTCTTTTTTGCCAAATAATTTTAGTGGTCAATTTGTATTTCAAGTAAAAGCAAACACAAATGGAATATCAAACCTGTCAAGCAATTTTTTTGTGGCAAATGCTAATCCAAGCTATGTACTCTCTGATGATAATTCTGGAAATAATCTTACCTCACTTCAATATACTATTACAAGTGTAGTGCCAGTTTCCATTAGTGATTTCAGAGCAACCAATAAAAAAGATTGTGCAATAGATGTTAGTTGGGCAGTTGGGCAAGAAATAAATGTAGATCGGTATGATGTGGAGTTTAGCAAAGACGGCTCCAACTTTGTAAAACTTAATTCACAAATTGCAGAAAACAAAAACAATTATTCATTATTAATACCTGTTACAGATCAATTAAAAGTGCACAGTTTATTCGTAAGATTAAAATCTGTAGATAAAGATGGTTTGTACAAATACTCGCCTATAGTTATTGTAGATGGCACTTGTAGTCATTTGCAAACGGAACAAGTGTATTGCTACCCTAATCCGATAACGAAAGAAAAAACGATTACTCTAGCATCGAAAGATGCGTTATTTTCTGGCAAGTATTCAATACTTTTAATTGATGCAAACGGTAAAAGTTTTATGCAAAAGCAAATGGTACTGCGTAATATTTCTTCTTTTAAATTTACTATAAATACTGAACTTGCTGCTTGTAAATATTTTATTATTATGCAGAAAGAAGATAAAACTATAAATGCTATACTGCAACTTTTAAAAGAATAATAAGCTGTTCCCTCTTTTGCAAAAAACTTTAAAATGCGGAAGTAAAGTTGTGTATTTGACTAAACCCTTTTTATAATTTGCCCCATAACTTTTACTGCAAATGCAGTAGATGGCTTACTTACATTACCTTCGTCTTATATCCTCTGGAAGAAATTTAAACTTTTGAGTCTTAAATCTATTTTAATGAGCTATAAATTTTTATAAAAGCTGCTACAGTTTCTTTAGCCGCTTTTACCATTTGCGTTGTTGGCGCCCAGTCACTTTCTTGCAGTACATTTTCAATAGTTGTAAATTTATCAATAAAGCTGGATATTGTTTTTGCGGCTTCAGTATTTATATTTAGGCCTTCCATTTTTTTCACACACGCTTTAATATTATTGTAGCACATCAAACTCAAATCATGTTGCAACTGTAAATCTTTCGCACTAGTTTTCACCCTTGGATCCATCTTTACAATAAAACTTTGTGAATATACTTTTCCATTCACAGTTAATTCGGCTGTATATTTTCCTGGCATTACCCATGGCGATGTTGCCTCTGGTGCAGTATTCATATACGTTGCAGAAATAGGATAGGAGGGAGGAACATTTAACGGGGTATAATGCATATCCCACATAAAACGATGGCTGCCTGCTGCGGCGGATAATATTTGTTGTGGTCGTATCCAGTAATGGGGAATATTTACATCCCCAATTTTAAACATTGTATCTAGTGAAGAATATTTTCTCACTACATTATTTTTGGCATCCAAAATTCCCAAGCTAATGTTGTTTACATTTTCATTCAAATAATAGTTTATTACAGCACCATCTGGCGGATTTTGTCCCGCTGGTTCTTCCTGTGGTATAGGAGTATCGGGATACATATTCCATCTTACACGAAAAGTATTTTGGGGTTTGTACAAAATAGTTGACTGATTAATTAGTTGATTATTTACTTGCCGTAAAGAAGTAATATCATCCAGTATCCAAAAACTTCTACCATGCGTACCAATTACCAAATCATCATCTTTTATTACCAAATCTCTTATAGATGTTGCAGGCATATTCAATTTTAACGATTGCCAATTTGCCCCATCATCAAAAGAAACATACACTGCCCTTTCACTTCCTGCAAACAATAAACCTTTTTGTATGGGGTCTTCCTTTACTACATTTATTGGATCGTTTGGTAAACCATTTGTAATTTCCTTCCATGTTTTTCCACCATCACTAGTTTTATAAATATGCGGCTGCATATCATCTAATCTTATTTTATTTACTGCAGCGTAAGCCGTGTTTACATCTGTATGGCTGGCATCCATTAACGAAACTTTGCTCCAAGCTGTAAGTTGCGGCGGGGTTACATTGCGCCATGTTTTGCCACCATCTTTTGTTACATGAATTAATCCATCATCGGTGCCGCACCAAATGGTAT
>JAYSOC010000517.1:0-2995 GCA_043723285.1 Ferruginibacter sp.
TCATGATTGTAAGCAGGCTAGCAGGAAAAGCAGCACCCATGTTTAATAACGTAGGGCAATTGGTAGAGGTTTCAAAAAAACGACCGCCAAAAATTTTGCCACAAACCTTCACCGTTTCGCCTACATGTTTTGCAGCATCCTCAGGAGAAAGCGACTGTGCAAAGCCAAATTGAGCAAAACCAATAAAAGCAATAAGTGTAAATATTTTTTTCATATAATATTTTTACAAAGTTTATTTTAATCCGATATAAAGATATACATTTCCTTCACAAATAAATGTGAATTTTTAAAAGCCGTTTTTTGAGGGAAACTCGCTATACTACTGCATTACAAAATACAAAATAATTTAATACATATTTAACAAAGCCACATTGTAATTTTTGCCAAAAAATACAAAAAAGTTATCCATACTATGTGCATTATTGAGGTGGAAAACTAATTTATTTGCCTGCATCCTTTATCCATCTTGCATCCTAATAGCTTGTAAACATTGTGTGAAAAACTATTAGATTTATTTCTATTGAATGATTAGTAATATTGTTTTCAGAGAGAGCAAAAAGCAAAAAATCCGTCCCCCAATATGGAAACTCTAAAAGCCCTCTTTGCAAAACAAAAATTCTTAAAAATTATTAAAGATGAACATCGAACCGCTTTTGGCAGATAATAAAGACCGCTTTGTACTTTTCCCAATAAAGCACCAAGATATTTGGCAAATGTACAAACAAGCCGAAGCAAGTTTTTGGACTGCGGAAGAATTAGATCTTACAACAGATGTACAAGATTGGGCAAATAAATTAAATGAAGATGAACGTTATTTTATAAAACATGTGCTAGCTTTTTTTGCAGCAAGCGATGGTATCGTAAATGAAAACCTTGCAGTAAACTTTTTGAAAGAAGTGCAATACCCCGAAGCTCGATGTATGTATGGCTTTCAGGTAATGATAGAAAATATACACAGTGAGGCATACTCTTTGTTGATAGATACCTACATAAAAGACGTTGTAGAGAAAGATAGATTATTAAGAGCTATAGATACAATAGAGTGTGTACAGAAAAAAGCTGAGTGGGCGCTTCGTTGGATAGATAAAGGAACTTTTGCAGAAAGACTTATTGCATTTGCTGCGGTGGAAGGAATATTTTTCTCTGGTTCTTTTTGCTCTATATTTTGGTTGAAGAAAAGAGGTTTGATGCCAGGGCTTGCATTTGCAAATGAGCTTATCAGTAGAGATGAAGGTTTGCATTGCGATTTTGCTTGTATGTTGTATACACAGCATTTAGAAAACCCATTACCAAAAGAAACTGTAACACAAATAATAAGAGACGCCGTAGAAATAGAAAAAGAATTTGTAACAAGTGCATTGCCTGTGGGTCTTATTGGTATGAACTCAAAATTAATGTGCGATTATATTGAGTTTGTAGCTGATCGTTTATTAGTTGCATTGGGTTGCAGTAAAATTTACAACGCCATCAACCCGTTTGATTTTATGGAAATGATTTCATTGCAAGGTAAAACAAATTTCTTTGAAAAAAGAGTCGGCGAATATCAAAAAAGTGGGGTAAAGGAAAATGCCTCAAAAGCTTTTTCTATAGATGAAGATTTTTAATTAGACATTAGATTGTTAGACATTAGACACAAGACGGGAAGCAGATGTTAGACATAAGATTGTTAGATTTTAGAAATATGAAAAATTCAAAAATATGCACAATTTTAAAGAGTTAAAATCTTGGCAGAAGGCAATTGATTTTTGTTTAGATATTTATAAGTTAACAGGACAATTCCCTAACGAAGAAAGATTTGGTTTAACATCGCAATTAAGAAGAGCAGGGGTTTAAGTTCCTTCAAATATTGCAGAAGGTTCGGGTAGAAATAGCGATAAGGAGTTTGTACATTTTCTATCAATTGCAACAGGCTCTAGCTACGAAATAGAAACACAGTTAATAATAGCACACAGATTAGGACATATTAAAAAAGAAGAAATACAAGAAGCAACTTTAAAATTATCAGAAATACAGAAAATGATTTTTGCATTTTCAAACAGAATAAAAACAAACATTCAAAAATAAAGTAATAAACAAAATAGTGGGGACTTTACGGAGAGTTATCTAAAGTCTAAAATCTATTATCTAAAATCTAATATATGCAGGTAATCAAGCGCAGCGGAAAAAAAGAAACAGTACACTTTGATAAAGTAACTTCGAGGGTTACGAGATTAAGTTACGGTCTTCAACTAAAAAATGAAGATATTATTGAAATTTCTAAAAAAGTAGTTTCGGGTATATTTAATAATGTAAGCACTACTGAGTTAGACAACTTAGCAGCAGAAACTGCTGCATCGTTTACCACAAAACATCCAGACTTTGCTGTATTGGCAGCAAGGATAGCGGTGAGTAATTTACATAAGAATACAAAAAAACTTTTCAGCGAAACAGCTGAATTGATGTACAATTATATAGATACAAAAACAAATGCACCTGCTCCATTATTAGCAGATGACATTTATGAAATAATAAAAGAAAATGCAGACTTGTTAGATGCTGCTATTATTTATGAAAGAGATTATCATTTTGATTTTTTCGGTTTTAAAACTTTGGAAAAATCGTACTTGCTAAAAGTAAATGGTAAAATAGCCGAGCGCCCACAACATATGTTTATGCGTGTAGCGTTGGGCATACACAGAAATGATATTGATTCTGCAATAGAAACGTATAATTTAATGAGTGAAAAATGGTTCATTCATGCTACGCCAACATTGTTTAACAGCGGCACACCAAAACCACAAATGAGTAGTTGCTTTTTGCTAAGCATGAAGGATGATAGCATAAATGGTATTTACGATACATTAAAAGATTGCGCATTAATTTCTCAAAGTGCCGGTGGTATTGGGTTAAACGTTCATAACATTCGCAGCACAGGTAGTTATATAAAAGGAACGAACGGCACAAGTAACGGTATTATTCCAATGCTTCGTGTATTTAACGATACAGCTCGTTATGT
>JAYSOC010000518.1:0-2991 GCA_043723285.1 Ferruginibacter sp.
GTTTATCTTCTCCCCTATAGTTTGGATGATTGTAATAACTCCTGCCACCACTAAAAATATCTTCGCCCTTGGCAAGTAATTGTAGCATCATTGTGTATGGTGCAAATCCCATGCCTAGCATCATACTTTCATCTCTGTAATACGGACTCACATAATCGCATGGCAAAAGATTATATGCTGTGGCCAATTGTATGGCTTCGTGCCCAAGGCTTGTGCTGTGTACATATTTGCAAGTCGTTCTGTTAGCCTCATAAATTGCTGCCATAGCTTTTGCTTGGCACATATGCGTAAAGGCTTTTAGTAAAATAGTATTGTCCAAATTATTAATTATTCGTTGCGCAAATTTAAGATGCTGCCAAAGATTAAAATATTTTTTTTATTTTTAACTTTTATACCTAAAAACTACCCGCATGCAAAACGACCAAATGTATAGTATCGCTGCCAAGTATCGTAAAATGGAAAACCTTCATATCGTCTTTTGGTTATTGAAAGATATAAGCTGGTGCATGCTTTGGAAGCCCTTGGGCATTTTAATGATTATACCTACGCTTGTAATTTCTATAATTATTAGCTGGCGCAATAGGCATTACATTAGCGAAACCTGCCATAATGTGGCCATTACTTTTTGGATAGCTGCCAACTCTTATTGGATGGTAAGTGAGTTTTTAGGCTTTGATACTAGGGTTCTTTTTAGCCATTATACATTTAAACATTTAGCCATCATTCCATTTACAATAGGCATTGTAATATTGGCTTACTATTATTTGTGGGCAGCAAAAAAACACAAAGTTGAAGAAGAAATAATAATAGAAGCCATTGCCTAAATGTATGCAAACAAAACTATTTTAAAATTAACCTTGGCGAGCTAATGCCAAACTTTATTCTTTCAGCAATTTTCAGAGCTCTTTCTATTTTTTTATCGCTAGATTTTACAAGACTTAGCAAATAAATAAGTCCACGTTGGTTACCAGGTGTAAGTGTATGAAAAATTTTATTGGCTTCTTCATCTGTATCCAACACTTCTTTCAGTTCTTCTGGCATGGCAAATTGGTATTCGGTTTTGTCTATTACAAAACTTACCTCTATCTCCGCTCCTACTTTTAGTTTTAATTTTTTGCAAATAGCAGCACCTATCATTACAAAATGCCCCCCATCTTTTTTAGGCATAATAGCACAATGCAATTTTTCTGTTTTGTTGATGGTGCAGATTACTCTTTTGTTATTATCCTTGGTAAGTTTTGTTACCAGCTTTGCATCTAGCAATATGTAGTGCATGGAGGTGGGGAGTTTTTGGAGGGTGTAGTTCATTGTTCAAAAATAAAAATTTTGCATTAATAAATGACATTCAATTTTGTATCTTCACCATTAATAAATAGCAGCCAAAATTAGTTATGCCATTATTTCAAACATCGGTACTTAATAAATATTTAGCGGAGCAAGATAAGCCGCTTTTGGAGCAGCAATATGCTTTGTACAGAAGCTATTTTTTAAACGCCACCATACAGAAAAATATTATTGCCAGCAAGGAAGAAGAATTTCAAGAAGGGTTTTTAAGAGAATTATTTGTAAAAGTATTGGGCTATACCATAAACCCCGAGCCAGATTACAATCTTAAAACTGAACTTAAAAATATAAAAGATAGTAAGAAAGCTGATGGCGCCGTTGTGGATGGAGAAAAAGTATTAGCGATTATTGAACTAAAAGGTACTGACACCATCAACCTAAATCAAATAGAAATACAAGCTTTTGGGTATAAAAATAATCAAGAAAATTGCAAGTATGTTATTACCTCTAATTTTCAAAAGCTGCGGTTTTATATTGACAATGCTATTGAGTTTTTAGAATGGGATTTGTTTAAGTTAGATTTTGAAAACTTTAAGCTCTTGTACCTCTGCCTTAGCAAAGAAAATATTTTTAAAAATATAGCGGCTAATATAAAAGTAGAAAGTGTAACCGTAGAAGAAAATGTAACCAAACGATTGTACAAAGAGTACAGCGGTTTTAGAAAATCACTTTTTAATAATATTGCAGAACTAAATGCAAATACCGATAAATTATTACTCTTTAAAAAAACACAAAAGTTACTAGATCGTTTTTTGTTTTTATTTTTTGCAGAAGATAGAATGCTAGTGCCACCAAACAGTGTGCGCAAAATTTTAGAGCAATGGAATTCGCTGAAAGATATGGATGCATACCAGCCGCTCTATGCAAGGTTTAAATTGTACTTTGGTTATTTAAACACAGGTCACAAAGGAAAGCAGCACGATATTTTTGCCTACAATGGTGGTTTGTTTGCGCCAGATGATGTGCTTGATAATATTATAATTGACGATGCCATTTTATACGAAGCCACACTAAGCCTTAGCAACTACGATTACAATAGCGAAATAGATGTAAATATATTGGGGCATATTTTTGAGCATTCGCTTACAGAAATAGAAGAACTAGAAAATGAAATAACCTCGAACCAAACCACTTTACAAGCAGATAAAGGAAACAGCAAGAGAAAGAAGGATGGTGTTTTTTACACACCAAAATATATAACCAAATACATTGTAGAAAATACAGTTGGCACACTTTGTAAAAACAAAAAAGCGGAGCTAAAAATAGAAGAAGCAGATTACCACCCACTACATAAGAAAAAAGCCTTAAAATTATTATTAGAAAATTTGCATGCATATAGAGACTGGTTATTAAAAATTACCATCATAGACCCTGCATGTGGTAGTGGTGCATTTTTAAACCAAGCGTTGGAATTTTTAATAGCAGAGCATAAATTTATTAGTGAGCTAGAAGCCAATATAACGGGCAGTAGTATTGTATTTGATGTAGAGAATAGCATTTTAGAAAACAACTTATTTGGCGTTGATATAAATGAAGAAAGTGTGGAAATAGCCAAACTAAGCCTATGGCTGCGTACTGCACGCAAGGGTAGAAAATTAAATAGCCTTAACAACAATATAAAATGTGGTAATAGTTTGATAGATGATG
>JAYSOC010000519.1:0-7462 GCA_043723285.1 Ferruginibacter sp.
TGATGATTTAAACAGAATGCCTGAGGTATTATCTACTATTTTTACAAATAGTAAGTTACACTCTAGCAACACGATGCAAAAAGGTTAGATGGAATAGAAGTGGAAACCGAAGCGTAGCGTAGGTTGTAACGTATAGCAGGAAGCCAATGTTCATTAACGTTTCGCCGCTCATGCTCCTAAAAATACTACTTCACAAACGCATCCTTAAAATAATTCACCCGGAGCGAATCGTTCCACCCATTCGGGTTTTTATCAAAGGTTTTGCTACTGTAAAATAACATGCCTTTGAGTGCGGGTAGGCTGCGTATTTTTTGTATTTGGCGGGGCAATTGTGTTTTATCTTTCCATGCGGGGTTGCTGCCTGCACGGTATATGCCTATGCCTATGTAGCAGTCACGTCCATAGGAGTGTGTAGCCCACCAATCTGCAAGGGTATTAAAATCGCAGAGTGGGTGGTCTATTTCCCAATAGAGTTGTGGGGTTACATAATCTATCCAGCCTTTGCGCATCCACAATAAAATATCGGCATAGAGGTCGTCGTAGTTTGTTTGCGAGGCTTTGGTATTGCTACCCATGGTATCTTGAGTGGCATTGCGCCATACGCCAAATGGACTTATACCAAAGCGACATTTTTTATTGGCTTGTTTTATTACTTTGCCAATGCTTACAATAATAGAGTCGGTATTACTACGGCGCCACACATCTTTGGGTATGCCTTTGCCATATTGTGCGTATGTTTTACTATCTGGAAATTCTTTGCCGGTAATACGATAAGGGTAAAAATAATCGTCCATGTGTATGGCATCTACTTGGTAGCGTGTTACAATATCTTTTACCACATTTACAACAAAGCGTTGCGCATCTTTATTGCCTGGGTCAAAATATTTTTTATCGCCATATGCAATAAACCAGTCGGGGTGCTGGCGGGTTATATGCATGGTAGTAATGATGGCTTTTTTTATGCTAAACACCGCACGGTACGGATTAAGCCATGCATGAAACTCCATGCCTCGCTTGTGTGTTTCGGAAATCATAAATGCAAGTGGGTCGTAGAAAGGATTGGGCGCTTGGCCTTGTACGCCTGTAAGCCACTGGCTCCATGGCTCGTAGGGTGATGGGTAAAATGCATCGGCAGATGGGCGCACTTGCACCACCACGGCATTCATGCCATTGCGCTTGTGCATATCGAGCAATTGTATGAAGGAAGATTTTTGCAGCTCGGTGCTAGTAGTTGGCATGGGCGGCCAATCTATATTATCCACCGTGGCTACCCATACGCCTCTAAATTCTTTTTTTGCAGCTGGTGTTTGTGCGTAGGTAAAATTAAAAGTGGTTATAAATAAAATGGAGAGTAAAAATTTCATGCGGGGGTTTGTTTGGGGTAAAAATAATGTAAAAAGAGAAAAGAAGGGTTAAGAGGAGAAAGGAGGAAAAGAGAGAAAAGGAGGATAAAAGAGTAAACCAAAACTTTAGACCTCCAAAACTAAAAACAATCAACATCAAACAAAAAACACCAAACAATTCTTCTAACCTCTCATCTTATCCAATAAATTATTCATCGCTTTTGCCTCTTCATCTGTAAGCAATGTGCAAATATTGTCCATATCGCTTTGTGATGCATCTATTTTTTCTAATACTTTTTTTCCTTTGCTTGTAATGCTTACATCTACCAATCTTTTATCGGTAGGGCAGGTTGTTTTTTTTACTAATCCTTTTATAACGAGTCTATCTACTATGCGGCTGCTATCGCTCATTTTATCGAGCATGCGCTGGCGTATTTGCATGGTAGATATAGGCTCGCCTGCACCACGTAATATGCGAAGGATATTAAACTGCTGCTGGGTTATATCTGCTTTATCAAAAAAAGCTTTTAATTGTTCGTTCATCCAATTGGCCGTGTAAATAATGTTTACCATTACCTTTTGATGCTCACTGATAAACTTGCTTTGGTTTATGTCGTTTTCTAAACTCATAATATTTGTAAAAATAAATAGAAATACTGAAGGTGACTATTTGTGTGTAATGTATTTGCAATAAATATTTAGGCACAGCTATATTTCATCAATCACATCTTTCAATTCTATATCATGAGTATTAGAAAACTCATTAACATAAATTTTTACAAGTATTAAAAAATAGCTAATAAGTAGCGGACCAAAAATTAAACCTACAAAGCCAAATATATTTAAACCTACAATTACACCAAGTACAGTAATTAGAGGATGCACATCTCCAATTTTTTTCATAAAACTTATGCGGGCAATATAGTCCACATTGCCAGTTATAAGTAAACTATAAATACTAAGCCCCAATGCAGCAATGGCATGGTTTTGCGCAAATACATAAATGCACAATGGCACCCAAATAATCATTGTGCCTACTAATGGAAAAAAGGCAAATATGCCAGTAAGAAAACCCCACAATGCCCAATCTTTTACACCAAAAAGATAATAACCCAATGCTGCAAATATGCCTTGCACAATACATATAATCGGTATGCCCATTGCATTGGCTTTTATCATCATCTTTGTTTCTTTGGCTAATATATCTATGTTGGCTGGTTTAAGTGGAATAATTTTGCCTAATGTTTTTTCCATATCTCTACCACCAATAAGCATAAAATAAAATAGAAAAAACATCATAAATATATTGGCTACCATTGTAGCAGTACTACTTAATAAAGTGGGTATAATAGAAGATATTTTTTGCGCTGCAGTTTTTATATTTTCTGGTGAAAGTATTTGCGTGCCTGTTTTAGTGGCTATAGCATCTGCCACAGATTGTACACTGGCTATTACTTTATCTTGGCTGCGTAGTAGCTCATTTACTTTTGGGCTTACGAGATTTACGGTTAAATAAATAGGTAGAGAAATGATGACAAGATAAAAAAGTATGAACAATAGTGCCGTCCAACCCTTGCGCCATTTTCTACTAAAAATAAGTTTGAAATAATAACTGCGACTAAGTATATACAAAGTGAGTGCGCCTAAAATGCCTGGCAAAAAAACGAACAGTTGTTTTATGAGCAATGCAGCTATGATGAGAATGAGTGCTAATAGTAGCACTTGTCTTATTCTATCGTTGAATGCAAATTTGTTCATATAAAAATTTAAATTATTAATTTAAACACATAGGCACAAAAGACAAATAGAAAGACATAGTTACTTCCAAACACTTTCTCCCTCACTACAATTGGCACAAATATCAATATTCTTTCTGCTCTTCATGAGCTCGCCCCTAAACTGTTTATAATTTTCGTTGTGCCAAATATTTTTAAACGATTCATTTTTTAAATTGCCCAAACGGTGCATGGCATCTTTATCAAAACAACAAGGCACTACTAAGCCATCCCAAGTTATTACATTGGCATGCCAAAGTTTCCAACATCTATTTGCAAATTTATTTTTTGCCTTAAAACTGCCGTCATCATTACGTTTGTAGCGACTGTACTTTTCGTTTACAGGTATTAAATTGTTGGGGTCGTTTTCGTAATCATACACTTGGGCGCTTTTAAAACGTACTTCATCTACACCAATTTCTTTAGCTAATTTTTTTATATCTTCTATTTGATGCTCATTGTGTTTTACTACCAAAAATTGAAAGAAAACAAATGGCGTTTTACTATTTAATTGTTTTTTCCATTTCACAATATTTTTTGCGCCAGCTATTACTTTTTCTAAATTTCCACCTACACGATATTGCTCATACGAATCTTGCGTGGTACCATCTATAGAAATAATGAGTCTATCCAAACCACTCTCTACTGTTTTTTTTGCAGCATCATCGGTAAGGTAATGTGCATTGGTACTGGTGGCGGTGTATATGCCTTTGTCTGCTGCATATTTTACCATATCTAAAAAAGAAGGGTTTAAATATGGCTCGCCCTGAAAATAAAAAATGAGGTACAATAATTCTTTATACACATCATCTATTGTTTCTGTAAAAAAATCTTTTTGCAACATTCCTGTTGGTCTGGTAAATGCACGTAAACCACTAGGGCATTCCGGGCAGCGAAGGTTGCAACTTGTAGTAGGTTCAAAAGATATAGAAACTGGATAACCCCATTGCACTGGTTTATCTATAATTTTACTGATATAGAAACTGCTAAGAACTTTTATGCCATTCCACAACCGTAGTGGTGTGAGCTTACTGGCAAAGTTTTTAGCATCGTTAAAATTAAAATCGGGCATATAGCAAAAGTAAGATTTAGATATGAGTATTGAGATGTTAGTCACCTTATTATTTCCTTATTACACAACCACCTCATTTTAAAAAATACTAATTTTGCCAAATGGCAGAAACATTTGTAAACAAAGTTGCAGAGAGCGGCATCGTAACACTAAATCTAGAAGATTATTTTCCAAAAGATAAAGTAGTGGTTTTTGATATGAAAGATCATCTTTTTATGGGATTGATTTTAAAAGAAAAAGATTTTAGAGAAGCGCTTAAGATTTTGGATACTACTATTTATGAAAATAAAGTTGTAGCGCTTACATGTAGTGCAGATGCGGTGATACCCATGTGGGCTTACATGTTAGTAGCAAGTTTGTTGCAACCAATAGCCAAAGAAATTATTTTTGGAACAGAGGTTTATGCAAAAGAAAATATTTTGCTGCGCAATATTGAAAATATAGATACAACTGCATACAACAATGCTCGTGTGGTTATAAAAGGCTGTGGCGAATTGCCCATTGGCGAAGTGGCATATATTGCCATTACAAAAAAATTACGCCCTATTGCAAAAAGTATTATGTATGGAGAGCCTTGTAGCACGGTGCCTGTGTTTAAGAAAAAAGCATCACCTTCAATTTCTTCTGAGGAATAAAATAATTTTTTATTGAAAATGATCTATTGTAAGTTCAAATATTAAAACCAACCTCTTTTTTTAAACGAACGAATCATAATTATTGGGATAAATAACATTAACCCAACCGAAATAAAAAATCCCCATTTGTTGTGTAGCATAGGTATGGCTTCAAAATTCATCCCAAAAATACCGCCTATAACCGTTGCTGGCGCAAGCAAGCAAGTAACAATAGCCATTACTTTCATTACTTCATTCATGCGCAGGTTTACATTGCTCAAATATAAATCTTGCAAGTTTGTTATCATGTCACGGTAATTTTCGCTTAGGTCGTATGCTTGTATAATATGATCGTATACATCCTTAAAATATTTTTCTGTTTTCTCGTCTATCAAATCGCTATCGCTACGCATAATACCATTTATCAATTCTCTTACTGGGGCAATATTTCTTTTTAGTAAAATCATTTCTTTACGAAGTGTATTTATTTTTACTAAACTACGATTGTTAGAATTTTTGATAATGTCTTCTTCGAGCAGTTCAATCTTTTCTCCCATTTTTTCCATTACCACAAAATAATGATCTACTATATAATCTAATAAAGAATAGAATAAAAAATCGGCGTCGTTTTGCCTAACCTTACTATTGGCAAGTTTAAGTCTTTCTCTTAGTTGATTAAATGGGTCTTTTTCTGCATCTTCCTGAAAAGAAATAACAAAATGTTTACCTAAGATAATGCTTACCTGTTCTGTTTCTACTGCTCCATTTTTTTCGTCGAACGATAGCATATTTAATAAACAAAAAAGCAAGCCATCTATTTCATCTGTTTTTGGGCGCTGGCCAAGGCTTAAAATATCTTCTGCAATAAGCGGATGAATATTAAAATGAGTACAAATTTTTTCTACATCATCTTTACGCAATCCATCAATATTTATCCAAGTGTTAGAAGGAGAATGTAAATATTGGTACACATCTTCAACTTTAATAACCTTATTGCAACTTACATTTTCTTTATTGTATTCGAATACTGAAATGAGAGATTGTTCAGGTTCTTGGCGGCTTGGAGGAGCCGTTGGATTTACTTGCAGCACTTTTTTTGTACGCAATAAATCGAATGGATTTAAAATATAATCGAGGTATTTTTTTGTTTGCATAAATTCTGTTTTGAGCTATACAAAACAAAGATAGTAAAGCAAACAGTGTAATCTACATAAAGAAATAATTACATAAAACTACTTTGATGAATACCAATATTTTTTTTATAAAAACAAACCTGTGTCTATTTCCAATTTAAAAAACTAATTTTATAAAACGAAAATACAAATCTCTTTTTATATTTAACATTATGATGAAGAAAACGATAAACATAATATGTGCTATAATTTTTTCGCAAAGCATTTTTGCACAAAATAAAAGTGACGTTGAAAATGCATGGGTGAACAAACAGTATGCAAAACTTTCTAAAGATGAGCGCATAGCACAGCTAATGATAGTAAGGCTTTCGGCTATAGATTCTAAAACCAAGGTAATTACATTTTATGAAGATAAAGTAGCGGTGCTAGTAAAAAAATATAACATTGGCGGCATTTGTGTTTTTCAAGGAAGCCCAGTAAAGCAAGCAATAATGATAAACAAATTGCAAGCTATGGCAAAAACACCAATCATGATGTGTATAGATGCAGAGTGGGGCGTTGGTATGCGCATTACAGATAGCGTATTGCCGCTGCCAAAACAAATGATGCTTGGTGCTATGAAAGATGAAACGATTGTGTATCGTTATGGAAAATTGGTGGCTGAACAATGTAAGCGTATTGGCATACAAGTAAACTATGCACCAGTTGTAGATGTAAATAATAATCCTAACAACCCTGTTATAAACGACAGAAGTTTTGGAGAAGATAAATACAAAGTAGCTGCATTCGGCATTCAGTATATGAAAGGAATGCAGGATAATGGAGTGATGGCTTGCGCAAAACATTTTCCTGGCCATGGAGATGTGGCTACAGATTCTCATTTGGATTTGCCAGTGATAAATAAAAGTATGGCGGAATTAGATTCGTTAGAATTATATCCTTTCAGAAAAATATTTGATGCTGGTATTGGTAGTGTAATGCTTGCACATTTATATATTCCTGCTATTGATAAAACAGAAAACCGTGCTACTTCTTTGTCGCCAGCAAATATAAAAGGCTTAATGCGCACACAATTAAATTACCAAGGACTCACTTTTACCGATGCCTTGGAAATGCAAGGAGTAAAAAAGTTTTTTCCGGATGGTGCTGCATCGGTACAATCTTTAATAGCTGGTAACGATATGCTTTGCTTGCCCGAAGATGTACCCAATGCTATAAAAAAAATAAAGGATGCTATAAAAAAGAAAGAATTAAGTTGGGCCGATATTGAAATGCATTGCAAAAAAGTATTGATGGCAAAATATGCTTACGGATTAAACAATTTACAACCCATTAATACCGACAATTTAACGGCTGATTTAAATGCGGGTGTACCTGCAATGAGAAGATTGATTGCAGAAAATGCTATTACGTTGGTGGCTAAAAAAGATTCCTCGTTTTTTCCTTTAAGAAATACAAAGCCCGGCGATATTGCTTTTGTGGGTTTTGGTATTACTACAGAAAATGAATTGGCAAAAAGAATGCG
>JAYSOC010000520.1:0-7462 GCA_043723285.1 Ferruginibacter sp.
TGGTTTTGCATTATCGGGCAATGTCGGTATCGTACCACCTTCTAGTATCGTTACATTATCTTCTGCTACTTTTCCTGCAGGTACGCTTGTGTGTGGAAGGTTGGGCAACAATAAAATTTTATTTGTAAAATCTTCTTCTAAAGTTTGCAAACTTATTTTACCAGTATTTAATTCTTCTTTCCAATTATTTACTTCTGCACGTTTTGCATTGGCCGCATCGGTTTCGCCTTTTGCCATTAATGCACCAATTTCTTTAGATGCCGTATTTACGGCTGCTTGAAGTGCTTCTGTACTTACTTTTTGTTTGCGAATTTCTTCATCTTGCGCAATCAATTCGTCCACCAAATGAATCTGTCCAAAATTTTTTATGGCCAATCTTTCTTTTACTGCTGCGGCATTTTGCCTTATGTAATTTATCTGTAACATCTTTTTTAAAATCTTATATGCTGCAAATATAAACGGGAAAAGCTTATTTGTTACATTTGCAGCATGCAACATGTGGAAGAAGACTTACAAGTACGCTGGCTAAAGCTTAGAATTAAGTTAAAAGATCATTTTGGCATAAAGCCAGATATGAATGGAGTGTTGCTACTTATTGGTGTACAAGAGCTTGGGCAAGGACCACAAGACTTTAGCAAAGAGCAAAAGCAAGATTTGATGCATATAGCTATTTGTACTATTTTGCAAGCTAGTGGCTTTTATAGTCATGATGGCTTGGACGAAGAAGGTTGGCCACATTTTACGCAGTTAAAAGTATTGCCAGAATTATTCTTAAACGATCAAGAAAATTTCTTAAAAGATCATGTATTATTGTATTTTCAAACCCAAGGATTTATATAAACAAAAATAAAAAATGAAGAAAGTTTTTAGATTATTATTTTGCTTTGCAATGATGGTTGTAGCAACCGAAACCACTGCACAAATTAAAAAGAAAGCTGTTGGAAAAAAAGTTATTACAACCCAAAAGAGAGCAAGAACATCAACAAAAAGAACGGCGACTGCCAAAATAATTGACAACTCCATCAAAGTAAAAATAACTACCGACTCTGGTGTTATAATTGTAAAGTTGTACGATTCTACTCCATTACACAGAGATAATTTTGCAAAGCTTGTAAAAGAAGGTTTTTATGATAGCCTTTTATTTCATAGAGTAATCAGTAATTTTATGATACAAGGCGGTGACCCTAACAGCAAAAACGCACACGCTGGTGTAATGCTTGGTGGTGGGGGCGGTGATATGGAACGCATACCTGCTGAGTTTAAATCAGCATTAATTCATAAAAAAGGAACACTTTGCGCAGCAAGAGATGGCAACCCCGAAAAAGCAAGTAGTGCTTGTCAATTTTATTTAGTACAAGGAAATAAATTGACCGATGAACAATTGGATGGCTTGGATATGCAAAGGACAGTAAAATATACCCCTGAGCAAAGAAAGATATACAAAACAATTGGAGGAACTCCTTTTTTAGATATGAATTATACCGTGTTTGGAGAAGTTATAAAAGGAATGAATGTAATAGATAAAATAGCAAGTGTTCAAAAAGGACAGTCCGATAGACCTTTGGGCGATGTGAGGATGAAGATGGAAATTATTAAGTAATGAGCTAATTTACTGATGTGCTAATTTGCTAATTTCTTCTGCGCATAAGGCTTTCATTAATTTTGTAATTTCAATAAATTAAACAAAAACAATTTAACAATAAAACAATTCAACAATTTAAAACATGAGCTACCCACAACAATTAAAATACACAAAAGACCACGAATGGATAAGTCTTGATGGAGATATTGCAACCATTGGCATTACCGAATTTGCACAAGGAGAACTTGGCGATATTGTGTACGTGGACATAAGCACTACTGGCAAAACCTTAGCAGCTGAGGAAGTTTTTGGTACAGTAGAAGCAGTAAAAACGGTGAGTGATTTATTTTTGCCGTTGGCAGGTACAATTACAGAAGTAAACCCTGCATTAGAAGCTAATCCAGAACTTGTAAATAGCGACCCATATGGTGCAGGTTGGATGGTGAAAGTTAAAGTAGATAACCCAGCAGATTTTGAAGTATTGATGGGTGCAGAGGCTTATGAAAAATTAGTTGGCTAAAATAAAAATTATGATACCTCTTAAAAAATTTATACCAGCCATTGGCTGGTTTTTTTTAGTATTGATTTTAATTTGTTTGCCAGGCAATCAATTCCCAAAAACAGATGATTGGTTAGATAAAATATTTTTCGATAAATGGGTGCATGTAGGTCTCTTTGCTGTTTTGGCTTTTTTATGGATGAAGCCTTATGTAAATTCTACATTGCCGAAAAAAAATGTTTTACAAACCATTTTTAAAATTGCATTATCCATAAGTATTTGGGGGCTAACTACAGAGTTTATACAAAAATATTTTGCCTATCATCGCAGTTTCGATTTATGGGATTGGGCGGCTGATAGCGCAGGTGCTTTACTGGCATTTATTGTTTGCAAAAAAATGCTTGCAAAAAAATAGCTCACTTTTCAACGAGCTTGTCTAATACTTTTAACATTTTTATTGCCACAAATGCACAATATTTTATTTCGAAATAAAAATATTTGTGCATTTGTGGCAATTTTTTTAAATTTTTGGTATAAATTTTTAAAAGCGTTACCTACTTTTCAGAAAGGCACTTTTTATAATTTTATTTCTTCCTCCGTATCATCATAAAACTTAAATTCGGTAAGTGTATTGTTACTATTAGAACGCACTTTTACTTTTTGTTTAAATTTCCAACTCCACTTCATACGTCTGCTCGGAAAGCCAGAGGTTAAGTATGTGTAAACAATTGGATGCACATCTACCGTTAAGCCTTTGTGCTTTTGCATAATAAGATAACTCAAATTCTTTGCTATCTCATCTTCTAAAATAAGTGCCGATGATATTTTTCCAGTACCCTCACAACTTGGACAAACCTCAGTAGTTACAATATTCATTTCGGGCTTCATACGCTGGCGTGTAACCTGCATTAAGCCAAATTTAGAAATAGGCAATACGGCATGCTTTGCTCTATCGCCTTGCATAAAACGCTCCATTTCGTCCGACAATTTTTTCTTATTTTCTAAGAGCTTCATGTCTATAAAATCCACCACAATTATTCCACCCAAATCACGCAAACGAAGCTGCCTTGCTATTTCTTCAGCAGCTTCCAAGTTTGTTTCCAAAGCATTTTGCTCTTGGTTATTGCTTACACTTTTGTAACCGCTATTTACATCTATTACATGAAGCGCTTCGGTATGCTCAATAATAAGATAGGCACCACTTGGCAAGTTTACTGTTTTACCAAACGATGCTTTTATTTGTTTGGTAATACCATATTGGTCAAAAATAGGAATACCATTATTGTAATGCGTAACGATATCTATTTTTTGCGGAGCAATGCGTTGAATATAATTTTTAGTATCGTTAAAAATTTCTTTATCGTTTACTACAATTTTATTAAAATCTTCGTTCAACAAATCCCTAAGCATACTATTGGTTTTGCCTTGCTCACTCAATATTTTTTTTGGTGGCACGGCGCCTCTTAAGTTTTTTTGAATTTCTTTCCATGTAGCTTCCAGGCTCAATAAATCTTCGTGCAGTTCTGCAGTTGTCATGCCTTCTGCGGCAGTACGTACAATTACACCTAAATTTTTAGGCTTTACGGCTTCTATTATTTTTTGTAATCTTTTTCTTTCTTCCGATGAATGTATTTTGCGGGAAACCGCAATAATATTGGTAAAAGGAGTAACCACTACATAACGGCCTGGTAAAGAAATTTCGCAAGTTAAACGTGGGCCTTTTTGTGCAATAGGTTCTTTAAGAATTTGTACAAGAACATTCGGCTTGCCATTCATTACTTCTGTAATTTTTCCTGTTTTTACAATCTCAGGTTCTACTTTAAATTTACCAAAATCAAAACCATTTGCATCGTGTTCATTAATGGCAAGGTTGGTAAATTTTAAAAGAGATTTTGCGTATGGGCTTAGGTCTGTGTAGTGAAGAAAGGCATCTTTTTCGAAGCCTACATCTACAAATGCGGCATTGAGGCCGGGTATAAGTTTTTTTATTTTGCCAAGATAAATATCTCCTGCGGCAAAACTAGCATCCGATTTTTGGTTATGAAACTCAACGAGTCTCTTATCCTCCAACAGAGCGATTTCTGTACCCTCGGGCACAGTGTTAATAATCAATTCCTTTGTCACCTGTGTAAAAGTTTTAAAAAGACTTTACACGTTTAAGTAATTTATTAAACACTTCGGCTAAAAATATAATGCATTCTCATACAGCATATATTATCAATTAAAATAACAACGCACCGAAAATGAAAATATCTAAAGCGTAAATAACAGAAGATAACGGCAGTGTTTGCTATTATCTTCTGTATAGTGAATTACTTTGGTTGTATAAAAATATACAACACCTATCTAAAAAGAGTTACTTCTTCTTATGACGGTTTTTTCTTAAACGTTTTTTACGCTTGTGAGTAGCTATTTTATGACGTTTTCTCTTTTTACCACAAGGCATAATTGATCTTTTTTGTGTTTAATAAATAATTTTTATAAATAAATATTGTATTGCTACAGTTCGTTATTTCGTTTTAATACATCTTCGATAAAATTTTATCTCAATGTTTTTATCCTAGCATCTACTTCTTCGGTATAATGAGGATCGTTTATTAGTCGCTTACTCACCGTGTACCATTTTATGGCTTCGGCTTTATTTCCTTTCCCTGCATAAGCATCAGCTAAATAAGCCACGGCTTCTGCATTTTGAGGTTGTGCAATTACGACTTTTAGCAATCTTACTACTGCTTTATCATATTGCCCCGAAACCAACCCGCCAACTCCAACCATCAATTGGGCTTTCATATTGGTAGAATCTTTTTTTACAACATTTACCAATTCAAGTATTCCTTGCATGGTTTCTGCTGGGTTTCCATTTCGGCCTTTGCCAAAAATATAAGCACTACCCAATCCTATTCTTAAATCATCATTATTCGGATTAAGCTTTATGGCTCTTTCAAATAAGTCTATGGCTTCGTTTGTTTGCCAGCCCAACTTAGCTCCATCTTTTTCTCCTCTTAGGTTGTCTAAAAATATTCGGGCTGCAAAGGTGAGGTTTTTTTCTGAATTTACCAACTTAGATGCTAAAGAAGTGTAAAAAGCATAAGGCTCGAACAATTTTACACTGTCTTTCCAAAAATTGGCCAATGATTCGTTGGCTTTTATTTGTTGGGTAAGCACATCACCTCTAGTAATGCTATTTTCTAATTTAGATAGCAATACAATCCTGTCTGGAGTAAGTTTAGCCTTCTCCTGAACAATAAATTGTTGTACGTCGAATATTTTTTGGGGATTATTATTTACTTGCGCAGCTGTATCTTCCTTTTTTTTAGGGGTAGTTCTACCAAAAAAGAAAAGTATAGATACAAGGATAAAGCCTACTATAGCAAGAATAAATTGTTTTTTCAACGTAATAGTTTGAACCGCAAAGATAGGTTAGTCGTCGCTATCCTTCTCCATTTTTGGCTCAACTTTAATGTCGGCGTTCTTTACATCCTTCATAAATTCCTTTGCAGGTTTAAATGCAGGGATAAAATGAGCGGGGATGGCTACTGCTACATTCTTCTTTATGTTTCTACCGATTTTAGCAGCTCTTCTTTTTACGATAAAGCTACCAAAGCCACGTATATAAAGATTTTCGCCTGATGCTAAAGAACCTTTTACTTCTTTAAACATCGTTTCTAAAGTTACTAGAACATCTACTTTGGGGATACCAGTTTTATCTGATATTTTATTGATCAAGTCAACCTTTCTCATAATGAAATATTATTGTTAGTCAAAGATATATAAAAAATACAAAATATGTGATATAAATTTTTAAATTATCATATTTACATATTTTTGCAAGGGTACATGAAAAAATTAACAATTACATCATATTTCACAAAAAATTTACAGTTGTGGCATAAAAATGACAATAAAAGAACCATGCCTTGGAAAGAAGAGCGTAACCCTTACAGGATATGGCTTAGCGAAATTATTTTACAACAAACAAGGGTAGCTCAAGGCCTCGATTATTACAATAAATTCATTATCAAATTCCCAACAGTAGAAAAGTTGGCAAATGCCGAAGAAAATTCAGTGTTTAAACTCTGGGAAGGGTTGGGATATTATAGCAGGTGCAAAAATTTAATTGCTTCTGCTCGTTTTATAACTTTTGAGCTTGGAGGGGAATTTCCGACTACTTTCGAAGATATTTTACAACTAAAAGGTGTAGGCCCATATACCGCATCGGCCATTGCCTCTTTTGCATATAATTTACCGCATGCAGTTGTGGATGGAAATGTACTTAGGGTACTCTCCCGCTATTTTGGAATTCATAAACCAATTGATAGTACTGAAGGAAAAAAATACTTTACCGAATTAGCTCAAAGCTTATTGGATAAAGAATCTCCTGCGTTATACAACCAATCCATTATGGATTTTGGAGCTACCATTTGTAAACCACAGATACCATTATGCAGTACCTGTGTTTTAAAAAAAAACTGTAAAGCTTTTGAGAAAAATGTAGTTGAAAATTTACCAGTGAAAGCAAAAAAATTGGTGAAAAAAAGTCGATTTTTTTACTACATTTTTGCAAGTTTCGATAATAAATTTTATGTGAGAAAAAGGACCGAAAAAGATATTTGGCAAAATTTATGGGAGTTTATTCTAGTGGAGCTACCTCAAAAGGTAGAATTGGATGATTTTTTGGCTTCCTCAGCTTTTTTAAATGCAGCAGAAAAAAAATCAACATTGAGAAAAAAATCCATTTTTTACAAACAGAAACTTTCGCATCAAACAATTGAAGGTGTTTTTATTCATGTTGAGCTAAAATCTCCTTTAAAAAATAAAATATATTCCGCAGTAAGTAAAAGCGAATTAAAAAAATTGGCATTCCCTCGGTTTATTACAAATTACTTTGAAGCAGGTGGCAGATGGTAATAATTATCTCTCTTTCACTTTTTTTTGTAAAATAAATGTATCTTTAAGTTGGTTTTTAGGTGTTATTGACACAAACAACAACCTTATTAATATTTTTAACACTATTCTTATGAGAGGAGTAAATAGAGTAATGCTTATTGGTAATCTTGGAAAAGATCCTGAAATGCAATTTTTGGAAGGCAATATCGCTGTTGCGAAATTTTCGCTTGCTACTACTGAGTCGTATAAAGATAGAAACGGCCGCCTTTTATCGCAAACGGAATGGCATACAATTGTGCTATGGCGTGGGCTTGCAGAGCTGGCAGAAAAATATCTACACAAAGGCAGTTTGGTATATGTAGAAGGCCGATTAAAAACAAGAAGCTGGGAAGACAAAGAAGGCAACAAAAAATTTGCCACAGAAATAGTAGGCGATAATTTAATAATGCTGGATAAGAGAACCGATGGTACACCGATGAACACTGAAGAAAATC
>JAYSOC010000521.1:0-7461 GCA_043723285.1 Ferruginibacter sp.
GCGGACTTGCAGCAGGTAATTATATAGTTGGTGTAAATATTCCTTCAGGTTATGCAGTAGTAACAACAAATGGTGGTGATCCTGATAATGATACAGATAATGACAATAACGGTATTAATACAATTGCAGGTGAGGTAAGAAGCAATGCAATAGCATTAGCACTTACCACTGAGCCAACAACTGATGGTGATGGTAGCAATGGCAACTTAACGCTTGACTTTGGTTTCAAAGGAACTGGCTTAATTGGTAATTTTGTGTTTAATGATTTAAATGCAAATGGCATTCAAGATGTAACTGAAGTTGGATTAGCAAGTGTTACAGTTGTATTGACTTATCCTAATCTAACTACAACCTCTGTAACTTCTGATGCTAACGGTTTATATAGTTTTGCAAATCTTTCACCGGGTACATATAGTGTAGCATTTACTACGCCTGCAGGTTATAATGTATCGCCTTCTAACGTTACAGTGGCAGGGGCTACTGATGCAAATGATAGTGATCCTATAGCTGGAGTTGTAAGCAATATTATTTTAACTGCGGGTCAAGTGAACGAGACAGTAGATGCTGGCTTCTACAATTGCTTACCTTTAAACTCAGGTATTAATGGGCCTCTTAGTATATGTGCTGGAGAGCCAGCGGTATTCAATGTATCAGCAGGCACAGGATCAGGGTCAGTTTACACTTGGACATTTATGAATGGTAATCCTGCAACAGCAACTGGTGTGAATGTAGTTTCTACTTGGACAGTAACGGGTGAGTATGATATTACACTAACAATTACGAAAAATGGTTGTGTTACAACTTTTGTAAAATCAATTATTATTACACAAGGCATATTTGCAGATGCTGGCCCCGATAAAGATATTTGTAGCGGCATTAGTTCTACAATAAATGGATCAGGTCCTGCTGGTTCTCTATACAGTTGGATTGTTGTATCAGGTGACCCTACCTCTATTGATAATGGTACTAACCAATCAAGTATTTTGGTTTCACCATTGGTAACTACAACGTATCAACTAACAGTAAGCCAAAATGGTTGTACTAAAATTGACCAAGTAACTGTATTCATAAATGTAAATAAAAACCCAGTAGCAGATGCTGGTCCAAATAAAATAATCTTATTAGGTTCTTCAGTTGCAATAGGTGGTTCACCAACTGGTACAGTACCTGCAGCAACTCCGGGTTCTACTCTTAACTATACGTGGACTCCGATAGCAGGATTAAATAGTAACACAAATCCGAATCCTATTGTAACACCAGCTGCAGTTGGCACTACAAATTATAGAGTGATTGTGTTTGCTTCACCTTTCGGTTGTAGTGATACATCTTTTGTAAATGTAACAGCGATACAACCTGTTAACTTAGGTAACAGTGTTTGGTACGATAAAAATAATAACGGAACAAAAGATGCTGGAGAACCAGGTATAAACACAACAGTTTATTTGTATGAAGATTTAAATAATGATAACGTGCCAGATGGTGCCGCAATTGCAACTACTACTTCGGTAAATGGTGCTTATAGCTTTACTAATCTTTTCCCAGGTAGTTATATTGTAGGAGCTGTCATCCCTAATGGATATTCAGCAGCAACGACTAATAGTGGCAACCCAAATAATGATATTGATAATGATAATAATGGTTCTGTTACAACACAACTTGGGGAAGTAAGAAGTAATTCAATAACGCTAACAGCAGGTGGAGAACCTGGTACAGCGGTTGATGGTAACGATGCTAATGGAAATTTAACTCTAGACATCGCATTGACAGGTACTGCTAGATTAGGTAATTTTGTTTGGGAAGATGTTAACCGTAATGGTATTCAAGAGGCAAATGAAGTAGGTATTGCAAATGCTACAGTTAAACTTACTTATCCCGATGGTGGAAATGCATTTTCAACTACTAATGGAGCTGGAGCTTATATTTTTGATAAATTAGTTCCAGGTACTTATGGCGAAGAATTTATTACTCCAGCTGGATATCTATCTACAACCTCTAATGTGACAGGCGGTGCAGCTACAGACTCAAATGATAGTGACCCGATAAATGGTTTTGTTAGTAACATAGTAATTGCCGCAGGAGATGATAATGGTACAATTGACGCAGGTTTCTATAAACCAATTAGCATAAATGGTAATGTTTGGCATGATGTGACTGGTTTGTTAAACAATCAAATTGATAACACTGTGGGTGCTATTGCAATACCATCAGGATTAAATGTGTATTTAATTAATGATGCTACAGGTTTAATAGAGCAAAGTGCAATAGTTGCTAATAATGGAACCTATAGTTTCCCTGATGTAAGTGCTAATACTTCGTATAGAGTAATTGTAAGTAAAGATTTCAAATTTCCAGGTGAAATTGCACCTAGACCAATATTACCTTCAGGATGGATAAAGGTGGGTGAGAATTTAGGTGCAGGCCCTAATAGCGGAAGTGATGGCGTAGTTGATGGTATTTTATTTATTGATACTCAAACGGATGATATATTCAATGCAAACTTTGGTATCAAATTGAGAAATGGAGAAGTAGTTATTGGATAATATAAAAATAATTTTAAGATTTTAATTAAAAAACAACACCATGAAAAAAAGTATAAAACTTTTAGCCCTATTGTTTCTTATGCATGTAGCAAACAGTAACAGCTATGCACAAGCAGTTTTAGAAATGCAACGTCAAACAAATGTAGGAAGTTCTAACTATGGGTTTGGTTTAAGCACCAACCCTGTAGTAACACAGTTTAGGTTAGATGCAGTAAATAATAATACATTTACTGTTAATGTTCCTTCATCTTCATTTACAGTTTCTTTAGCTAATCAGCAGTTTACTGGCTTAAATTATGGAAGAGCTGATTATTATGCTGATGGATCTAATTTCAATACCCTCCAAACAACAGGATTGGTATTTGGAGCAGAGCCTTCTCTAGCTTCTGGCGCATTTCCAACTGATAATGTACAGGGTGCTGCACCATTTAATCGCTATGATAATTTAGGATTTTATCTTAATGGTAATGGCGCTCCAAAAAATACTATGTTTACAAGTGGTGCAACAGCTTCATTTGGTATAGACGTAGAAAATATTAATGCAAATAAACTCAACGGAGGTGTATTCTTATTTACTACTGCCGAAGTATTGTTTGCAGATACTATTGCACATCCAAAAGGATCAAGAGCATATTTTGGTGATGTTGTTATTAAATTTAGCCAACCGGTGCTTAATCCTATAATTAACTTTGCTGGTTTAGGAGGTTCGTATAGATATGTTCCATTTGGAACTCCACTTCCTTACAATGTAATTAGTAAATTTCGCAGTACTTTTTTTACTACAGAATTGGAGTTAGCTAGTACAGGATATACTACTACAAAATTATCTGGTAATGCAAACTTTGGTTTATCTATATCAAATCCTAATAACATAGTAAATAATAATCATGCAAATCCGAACGGAGGTTCTACATTTGATGCAGGAGAATTTCCTGATAGCTACGGAGCAGCATCTGGAAGTGTTAGAATAAATGGTGTTGTTACACAACTTGTTTACAGAGTTTATTTGCAAGGTGGAACATCATCCGATTTTGCATGGTCGGCTAAAGGTTTAGATCCAAATGGTCTTCCATTAATAACTGATGCAATTAAAAACCCATTTACAGGTGATATCTGGTCAATTTCTGCTAGTTATGAAAAACCAACACAACAAATATCTGGAAATGTTTTTGTTGATAAAGATGGCTTAACTGATAATAATGTTAATCAAAGTGCAGGGATAGCTAATCTGACTACAAATATTGGCGGTTCTTTGTTTGCCAATTTATTAAATACCGCTGGACTAGTTGTAGCTAGTATTCCTGTTGGGAACAATGGTGCTTATTTATTTGACAATGTTCCCGCAGGAACATATTCTGTTCAGCTAACTACAAATGCAAGCTCAGGTACATATTTTTCTCCTGCTGCTGCCCCTGCAACAGTGTTACCTGCAGGTTGGGATAATACAGGTGAGTTTGTTGGTAATGTTGCTGGTAACGATGGTACTGTAAATGGTAAATCTTCGAGCGTTGTTGTAAATGCATTAGATATCAAAACTGAAGTTAATTTTGGTATTGAGCGTTTGCCTGAATCTTATAGTTTTAATAATTTTATAAATAAGCCTTTACTTAATCAGGTAATATATTTAGTTGATTCATTACCAGTTTTAACTGGTTCCGATCCCGAAGATCAACCAATACCTGGTTCATTAGCAGGTAAATCTTTAAGAATAGATGTATTACCTAGTAATGCTATTTTATTATACAATGGTGTTCAGGTTTTTGCCGGCCAAGTTATTCCTAACTATATCCCATCTAGATTAGCAGTTAAATTTACTGTAGCAAATGCAGGTCTTTCTGGAATAGTGTCATTTAATTATTCCTACATTGATGCAGCCGGTTTAGCTGACCCAACACCTGCAATCTATACCATTAATTGGCCTGCGGGTAGTATATTACCAATTATATTATCTGATTTTTCTGCTGTTAAAAATAATTGCGATGCCATTTTAAATTGGAAAACATCTTCTGAATTAAATTCAGATAAGTTTGAAATACAATACAGCACAAATACAAATACCAACTTTGAAGCTTTGGGAGTTGTAGCTGCTTCTGGAAACAGCACATCGACTAAGAGCTATCAATTTAATTTTTCAATGGAATCGGGTGTCTTTTATTATTTCCGTTTGAAAATGTATAAAAAAGATGGGTCATTTAATTATGGTGAAATTCGTACGCTTAGTTGCATAGATACAAAATCTGAAATTGTAATTCTTCCTAATCCAGCTATTAATTCATTCCATATTGAGAAAATGGAAAAAGGTAAAAACACCGTTTCTATTTATAGCAATGTTGGAAAATTAATAAAAACACTTAGTGTAGTAAACAATCAAACTATTGATATTAGCGATTTAGCTTCAGGTGGGTATGTTCTAAGAATCTTAAATGAAAACGGAATTGCTTCTGTAGAAAAACTAGTTAAGTATTAATAAAAATAGAAAACTTATTGACACCCTATTTTATCAATAGTTTTCTTAAAGTGACTTGAATCTACTTTTACGCACACACAAAAAAGAATGCCTTCCAGTTTTGGGAGGCATTTTGTTTTCTACTATTTTAATGTAAAATGGTTAAAAATATTACATTATTTCGAACACCCTTGTAGTATATATCCTACAAAAAAATAGTGAAAAAGTTGTTTTTTTAACTTTTTTATCTAACTTTATCATATTCTTGCTACTACTAGCCGAACAATATTTATCAAAACCAATTACTTAACTAATGATAAGCCTCTACAAAAAAATCACCTTAATTTTTGTATTCTTTTTGCAAATTATTTTTTTTGCAAATGCTCAACAAATTTCGGGGAATGTATTTATTGACAGAGATGGAGTAACTGACAACAGCATTATAAGCTCAGGAGGAGTAAATAATCCTAAAACAAATATAGGAGGTTTATTATTTGCCAATTTATTAAACAATTTGCATCAAGTAGTTGTTAGTGTGCTTGTTAGCAATGATGGCACTTATAATTTTAGTAACGTTAATGCAGGCGATTATTCTATACAATTAACTATTAATACTAGCTCCGGTACCTATGCAAATCCAATCAATGCCTTAGCAAATGCTTTACCAGCGGGTTGGATAAATACAGGTGAATTTATTGGAAATGCAATTGGTAATGATGGAACTGTAAATGGAGAATCCTCAATCATAAGTTTTTTACAAAATAGTTTAATTACTGATGTAAATTTTGGGATAGAGCGTTTACCAGAATCTGCTAATGTTGTTGCTTATATTGGAACAGGTGGCCTTGGAGGTATTTTTTTGCCAAATGTACTTTTCAGTTTAGATAATTCAGCTTTTATAGGTAGTGATATAGAAGATCAACCTGTAATTGGGGCTTTAGATGGAAAAACAATTAAAATAATTAGTTCTACATACAATGTTCCCAATACTACAGAAATGGGGACATTATTTTATGACGGACAAATACTTTCTGTTGGCCAAATAATTGCTTCTTACAATCCTTCACTTCTAAAAGTTAAAATTACATATAGCGGTAATCCGCATTTTATTACAGGACAAGAAGTGAAATTTTATTATTCTTACGTTGATGCTGCGGGCAAAGCAGATCCAACAGCTGCTATTTATACAGTTAGATATCCACTAACAGCTATTCTTGCTATTAGTTTAAATGAATTTATTGTACAAAAAAATAATTGCAATGCAATCATAAATTGGAAAACCTCATCTGAAACAAATTTCGATAAATTTGAAATAGAATATAGTAAAGGTCTTTTAGCTGATTTTGAATTATTGAAAACAGTAGCTTCTGCTGGTAATAGCAGCAGCCTCAAAAATTATCAATTTACTTATGCTATGGAACCGGGTTTTACTTATTATTTTAGACTCAAAATGATTAATAATGACGGTACTTTTAAATACAGCGATATTCAAAAACTAAGTTGTACAAATGCTAAGAATGAAATTATAATTTCGCCAAACCCTGTAGTAAATAAGTTTCAAATTACTGGTATGGCTAATGGGAAAAATACCATTTCAATTTTTAGTAAGAACGGTAATTTGGTAAAAACGCTTAATGTAACTAACAATACAAATATTGATATTACCCAGTTACCATCTGGACTATATGTAGTAAAAATCTTAAATGAAAATGGTACTAGTTCAGTTGAAAGGTTAGTAAAATATTAAATAAAATTGAAAATTTTTGGTAATATAAATTGCCTATCGTTTTCTTATAAAATAAGTTGAATTTACCTTACAATATATTCAGCTATTTAAGTGCCTTCCTTGTTTGGAAGGCACTTTGCTTTCTTTTAGGTTTTTTATGGAGTATCAAAGAATACACTCATTATTTCTTTTATATTTTTGTAAGTATTTGACATAGGAGTTTTGATATCTTTTGTAGATATCCATTTTACTTCTGCAATATCTTCCTCCTTTTGCGGCGTCATTTTTTGTGCTGAGGAGCAAGTTAAATAAAACCAATGACTAATTTTCAAAATCGTTTTTCCATTCTCCTGATAGATATGATATGTTTCTCCAATTTTTCTTTTTAAAGTTAATTTATTCACTCCAGTTTCTTCTTCAATCTCTCTCTCAGCACAAGTTTCAATAGTTTCGTTGATTTCTAATTTTCCTTTTGGTAAATCCCATTTGCCTCTTCGGAAAATAAAAAGTATTTCTTTATTTTCGTTTTGTACAATACCACCTGCTGCTTCTATAATTTCAAATTGTGAAAATAAATTAGCTTTCAAATTTTCGAAATCATTAGATAACAAAATGGAAGCAGAAAATATTTCCGAATCTAATTGTTGAAGTAATTGAGTAGCATCAACATTTTTATAGTCTAAAAAGAGTGTATCTTTTTTTTCGGACAATTCTTTTAAATATATTGTAAGCTCATTGGTAAGGTAAAT
>JAYSOC010000522.1:0-2986 GCA_043723285.1 Ferruginibacter sp.
TGCATCTGTGGAGAGTTGTACACGTACACTACTCGTTTTAGAAACAATACCTGTGGTATATGCTTCTACATATTTTGCAAAAGTAGGATCTACATCCAACCATTTTTGGTTGTTGCTTTTTTTGCAAGAATTGGTGGTGAAAACAATGGCGAAAAGGCATAACGCTGCTTTCGCAACAGCATTGCGGCTTCTAAATAAATTGAAGGCTGACATGGTAGTTTGTTTATAAAAGGTGAGAGCAATAAAATTGCTTACGTAAATGTTGGAAGAAATTTTGATATTGCAAAAATATTTTTAGGAGGATGAGTGCTTTAGGAATGTTTTAACTTTTTATCATATCTAGAGATTGGAGTTAAAATCGCTATTAAAGAATAGTCTTTTAATTTTATATTGTGTTCTACCATCATAGCGCAATGAGGTATATTTATAGTTCGCCAAGTTGATACAAAAAACATACAACTTGGCGAATTATAAAATATTTTATAAATGAATTTACTGGAAGAAAAGACAAAATAGATACTTTTATTTCCTACTGTAGATCCCCCCGAAGTGAAAAGTTTTGGATTTTACATCACCTGCCCCCTCAACAAATCTTCAAACACATCTCTTCTCCTTATCACCCTTGCTTCTCCATTTTCTACCATTACTTCTGCGGGTCGTAAGCGGCTATTAAAATTGCTGCTCATTTCAAAACCATACGCACCTGCGTTATAAAAAGCAAGGTAATCCCCTTCTTTTACTTCGGGCAATGTTCTGTCCCATGCAAAAGTATCAGTCTCACAAATATTGCCTACTACATTGTATATACGCTGTGTGCCATCGTGGTTAGATAAGTTTTCTATGTGATGATATGAGTCATACATCATTGGGCGTATGAGGTGGTTAAAACCGCTATCCACGCCTACAAATACTGCCGAAGTAGTTTGTTTGATGACGTTTGCTTTTACAATTAAATAACCGCATTGGCTCACCAAAAATTTACCTGGCTCAAACCATACCTGCAATTTTTTTCCTGTTTCGGTTTCAAATTGTGCAAATGCTTCAGCTACTTTTTCGCCAAGCAAATTCACATCTGTTTCTTTATCGCTTGGTTGGTAAGGCACTTTAAAACCACTGCCTAAATCTATATACTTTAAATCTGGGAAATGTGTAGCCATCGAAAACATTACTTCCAATCCTTCTAAAAAAACATTGATGTCTTTTATCTCACTACCTGTATGCATGTGGATGCCTTCTACACGCAGGTTGGTGGTTTTTACTATACGTTCTATATGGCGCATTTGGTGTATGGATATTCCAAATTTACTATCAATATGCCCCGTAGATATTTTATAATTTCCACCTGCTAATATGTGTGGGTTTAAACGAATACAAATGGGATAACTGTTTCCAAATTTATTTCCAAATTGTTCCAAAATAGAAATATTATCTAGGTTAATATTTACACCCAATTCTTTTACTTCTAGTATTTCTTCAAAGTCCACACAGTTTGGTGTATATAAAATTTCTTCTTTAGGGAAACCTGCTATCAATCCAAGTTTTACTTCGTTTACGCTTACACAATCAAGCGAGCCACCAAGCGAACGTACATAACGTAATATATTTACATTGGTAAGCGATTTACATGCATAGAAAAACTTAGCATCGCTATTTCTAAATGCGTGCGTCAATTTTTCGTATTGTGTTTTTATGCTCTCGGCATTATAAACGTACAATGGCGTGCCGTATTGGCTTGCAAGGTTGGTTAGGTGTTCGTGAGAAAGATGGTTCATTGTTTAATTAGCCCCCTAAATCCCCCGCAGGAGGACTTTCAGAGTCTGTGAATTTTTAGAGTTAATAAAAATGTTTATTGTTCTTTTTTTATAAATATACAAATCCGTAGAATAATTTTAAAGCAAAACCAATCCTTAAGTAAAAAATATCACAAAAAAAGTTAACTGCCACACTATGCTATCTTCAAAACCTTTCCAACTTCTTAGAGTTCCAAGTCCCTCCTTCGGAGGGATTTAGGGAGGTCAGGGCCTAAAAAAAGCATTCCTTTTTGAGGAATGCTTTCTATAAAAAATCTTTTGTACAATGATATTTTACGATGCTTCCTCTTCGTCTTCGTTCTGTTTATCTTGTTTTATTTCTTCTTCCAAAATTGCAACTTCTTCTTCATGGGCATCCATATGTATATGCGTAGGCACTTCGCCTTCTGCAATATGCAACTCACCCGACTCACCTACTACATCATGCACATGTAAAGTTTCTTCTTCAGTTTGCTCTTGTTGATTCATTTCGGTTGCTCGTACCGTTTCTTCTAAAAACACTTCGCTTATTTTTGGCAATTCATCTGCACTATTTATACCAAAATAATCCATAAAAGATTTAGATGTAGCATAAATTAATGGCTTACCAACCGCATCTTCATTTCTGCCGCTAATGATTACCAAATCTTTTTCCAATAATTTTTGTACGGCATAATCACAATTTACACCTCTAATGCTTTCTATTTCGCTTTTGGTAATGGGTTGCTTATATGCTATAATACTAAGCGTTTCAAGCGATGCTGTAGATAATCTTTTAATAAATTTATCGCCATTTATTAATGCGACTGTTTTATGATATTCTGGCTTAGTCAAAAATTGCCATCCGCCGCCGCTTTGTTTTAGCTCAAATGCATAAAACTCGCTGTCGTATTTTTCTTTAATACCATCAATAGCAGCTTGCACCTGCTCGGTATCTGCACGGTCTTCTATAAAGCCGAGTGCAGTATTTATAAGCTCTGTAATTTCTGCAGCAGATAATGCTTTATCGCTTGCAAAAATTAATGCTTCTATGTGTGGTATGATTTGAGATATTTCCATTCTGATAATTTGCTAATTAGCTAATTCGATAATTTGCTAATGGGGGTCTCTAATAATTTAAAGGATATTACGAATTTGAAAAATTATAAAATTAAATATCTAAAATAAAATCTTGCTATTTCTAAAAAAGTTCCGAA
>JAYSOC010000523.1:0-7441 GCA_043723285.1 Ferruginibacter sp.
GACAAGCTCAGGCTGACAGCTTTTTAATTCGAAAATTAAAAAACTGAAATGAAAATAGCCATCATAAACGGTCCGAATTTAAATCTACTTGGCACAAGAGAACCCGAAGTTTACGGCAACGAAACTTTTGAAACTTATCTAGAAAAATTGAAAATAATTTTTCCTGCAATTGAATTTAGATATTTCCAAAGCAATGTAGAAGGGGAGTTGATAAATGCCATACAACAATATGGGTTTTCGTACGATGGAATTATTTTAAACCCCGGTGGTTATACGCATACGTCTGTTGCACTTGGCGATGCCATCGCAGCCATTACCACAAAAGTGATAGAAGTACATATCTCCAATATTTTTGGTAGAGAAGAATTTAGAAAAATCTCACACGTATCTGCAAAGTGTGTGGGAGTTATAAGTGGGTTGGGGTTGAAGGGGTATGAGTTGGGGGTGAAATATCTTTTAGAATCTAATGATTAGGATTCTAAAAGATTTTTCATTTCTTGTATCTGCCTCTTGTATAAATCCAACCCCTCAAACTGCCCCTGTATAAAACTATTGTCTTCCAACTTACCAATAACTTTATTCATTTCATTGTTGTTTTCATATACCATTTTGCGGTAAGGGTTGGTATAATCTTTTTCACGAGATTTTAATATGCCTTCCGTCATCCATTGTTTGGTGGCAAGGGTTTGTTGCAATAAATCTTTAAATAATTCTGCAGTGAATTGTTTTGTGGTGATGTTTAATATTTCGAGTAAAGAACAATACGCATGCTCTAACAAATCTGTTGTATATTGATTGCCTTCTGTTTTGTAACGGTTGTGCATGTCTGTCCAACCAGTAATATTGTTTGCAACCACATCTGCTTTTATTTTATTTACTGCAGATGTTTTCATGAGCTGCCCACCAATATTCATAAAGCTTGCACGGGCAATGCTTTGTGGTAAAGACTTTTTAAAATTATCAAAATTGGTAAAATTATTTTGTTGATAATGTTCAATCAAATTTATCATACCATAATACTGAACAAGTTCTTTAAAAACTTTTATGGATTGTGGGACTTTTATAATTTTTGTTTTTCTGTTGGTATTCTCTATACCAATTGTTAGCGCCTCACCAATTTCATTTACGGTTAATTTTTCTAATAACTTAATAGCGTCAAATATTTCGTTGATGGTATCGGGTGCTAAGTAATCGTATTCTATCAATTGTTTTTTCTCTATACGTTTATCTCTGTCTTTGTATTTCCATGCATTGCGTTCAAGCGCATACATATTATACATAAACCAATAGGCCGGCATAATAACGAGTTGGTCGTTTGCCATATCGTTGCTTAACAAACTAAATGGCATGGTCACATTCAACTCTGCAGGAAAATCGCCTTTGGCAATAATGGTAAACGATGCAAACTTGCTATTGTGTTTTAATCTTACACAAAGCCCGGGCCAAAAGCCACGCCCTGCTTGTATTTCGCCATCTGCACTACGGCTATTGTGGTTGCTGCCAATGGTGGCACCTGCGGCCATATTGCTTTGTCCCATAATTAAAGCTGCACATAAAAAAGAATTGTTGTGGTGCTGCTCGTGGTTAGGAAATATTAAAGAGTTCAAAACTTCGCAACAAGAAATGGTAGAGTTGTTGCCCAAATAAGAATTGATTAATCTTGCGCCATATTTTAATTGTGAGTGTGCAGCCATTATAAAACGCACTGCTTTTACACCATAAAAAATTCTACAACCATAGCCTACAATTCCGTTTACCAATTCGCAGCCTTCGCCCACTTGTGTTTTTCGGGCTGCATCGCTATTGAGGGTTACATTTTTTATTTTAGTGGCGCCTTTCAAATATGCATCTTCACCAATCCAAGTATCTTTTATAATGCCACAATTTTTTATTACCGTTCGTTCGCCTACTTTGCCGTAGTAGCCCCGCTTTTCGTCTAATTCTTTTTGGGTAAATTTCTTAAACTGCTCCATTAATTCATCTTCATCTCTATACTTGCTCCACAAATATGCATCGCCTGGCAGCATTCCATTAAAAGGTAAGATACTTCGGCCGCCATTTTCATTGCATACTTCCACCCATGTTCGTATGCTCTCTGCTTCGCCTTCTTTTATTATACCATTGCCAAATTTTGCATGGTCGGTACATGTTAACTCGTTTACATTGGCAACCATTACATCGTTTGCAATAATATAATGACTTAAAAAATTTACATTGTCTATGCAAATATTATCGCCAAGGTCGCAGCTTATGATGGTGCTATTGTATAAGCCCACAGGCATTCTAAAATTGTGAAACTCTCTATAAAATGGTTGCAACACGCCTATGCGCACCAAGCCATAAAACTTACAATTTTTTATAAGCCCTGCTGTAAAGTTTTCAGACACCAATACATTGTTCCAATTGTCGGATGTGTTTCTGTTGTGAATGAGTGTATCTAATTCTAAAGTAGTTAGCGCACGGTATTTTTTACCATCGTTTTGTATGTCACGAATATGGTATTCGTTTGCGCCTTCGGGAATATATTTTGGGTCTATAAAGTTATAGCCTAGTTCTTCTACTGGGTGTGTTTTTATGATGTTCATGGACAGTATTGTGTATTTAGTACTTAGTATTGAGACTAGCGACTTGAGGTTTCTAGTCTATTGTTTTTGTAATGAAGTTAGAGTATTTTTCAATTATTCTTCTCCTACTTTTGCTAGCATTATTTTTTCTATTTCTTGTGTAATGCGAAAATTTGTATTTCTTATCTTTTGTATTAATGGTTTTATGGAAGATATTATTCCTGATAATTTTGCATCTACAATTACGCCCATTGTTCCAATAATATGCAAGCCGAGTTGTAGGGCAAATTTCCTTCCTTTTAAATCATCAATAATGAGTAAGCAGCCATCGTATTCTATTGCCAAGGCAATTGTGCTTGCCTCTCCTTTATCTACAGTGGTTTCAATAATTGATTGATAATTTTTATCCTGAGGTTCTTTAATTTCAAACCATGTAGGTAAGTCCTTGCCAAATTCTAATTTTACTTCGGCAGTAGTTATAATAGTTCCATATAATTTATGGAGTAAATCTAGTTCGCCAATATTGTCAAGTAAAATTAAACAGCTAGTGTCAGAGATGATAACTTTTTGCATGTAGTAAATCTTTTTCTAGCTCTTGAGATGTGTAATTAAATACAGATACATTATAGTTTGCAAGTAATTCCATAAAAGTTCGTTTGGTATAACCTGCAAGTTCCGCAGCTTGTCCTAAAGAGAGCGAACCTTTTTCATACAACCTTGCCGCAAAAAAAGTTTTGGCTTCTTTTTCGTCTATATCTAAAGAGTCAGGTATTTCTAATGTTATCGTCTTCATTATTCAAATTTAAGTAAAATAAAGAATATGAAATGTATCTTCTTTTGGGCCATTGTATTGCATCCATCTACTCCATAATCTATTACACAATCTAATGCATAATAAAAGATGAATAAAGGTATGCCGATGAAGTGAGTGACACAACGATGTTGCCCATAGCTGTGTTTTAGCTTGGGCAAAAAAGAAATTTTGTCCGGAAAAAATCACTTCAAACAAAGCACTTGAATTTTATAATGTGTTTTTATTTGAACATTGAAAATTGAGCGTTGGGTATTGAGCGTTTTAAAAAGCGCAATTGAAATGTTCAATGCTCAATGATCAATAATCAATGTTCAAGTTTTTTAGCTTCTTTTCTGCTTAGGGTTTATTATTCCACAGTCACACTCTTCGCCAAATTTCTCGGCTTATCTACATCTACACCTTTTGCAACTCCTACAAAATACGATAGCAATTGCAATGGTATTACACTGATGATTGGTGCAATCAATTCGTCGGCGGGCGGTATGGCTATTACATCGTTGCTTAGCGTTGGGCTAATGTCGTCGCCTTCGGTAATGATGGAAATTATTTTTCCTTTGCGTGCTTTTATTTCTTGCATGTTGCTCACAATTTTTTCGTGGTACGAATCTTTTGTAGCAATAAAAACCACAGGTAAATTTTCATCTACCAAGGCAATAGGGCCGTGCTTCATTTCTGCCGCAGGATAACCTTCTGCATGTATGTAAGAAATTTCTTTTAGTTTCAATGCACCTTCCAATGCTATAGGGAAATTATACCCTCGGCCTAAAAATAAAAAGTCGTGTGCATCTTTATATTTTAATGCAATTGTTTTTATTTCTTCTGCATTTTTAAGAATAGCGTCAACTTTTTCAGGCACATCGGCAAGCTCTGTAAGCAAGTGCAGGTAACGCTCTTGGGTAATGGTACCTTTTTGTATGGCAATACGTAAAGCCATCATCGTTAGTACAGCAAGCTGCCCCGTAAATGCTTTTGTAGATGCCACACCAATTTCGTGGCCCGCATGTGTGTATGCACCTGCGTGGCTTATGCGGGCAATAGAAGAACCCACAGCATTTACCACTCCAAAAATAAATGCACCATTTTCTTTTGCTTTTTCTAGCGCTACCAAAGTATCTGCTGTTTCGCCACTTTGCGAAATAGCAATAATAACATCGCCTTTATTTACAATCGGGTTTCTATACCTAAACTCCGATGCATATTCTACTTCCACCGGTATGCGGCACAGCTCTTCAATAATATACTCTGCCACCAAACCCGCATGCCAACTCGTTCCGCAAGCCACAATCATGATGCGGTCTGCGTTTTTTATTTGCTCTATATTGTCGTCAATGCCCGCCATGGTTATGGTGCCTGCTTCTGCATGCAAGCGCCCACGAAGGCAATCTTGAATGGTACTCGGTTGCTCATAAATTTCTTTGAGCATAAAATGGTCGTAGCCGCCTTTTTCAATAGCTGCTAGTTCCATATCCAATTTTGTAATGAATGGTGTTATTTTTTCGTTGCCAATATTTTTAAGAATTAATTCATTGGGGCGAACGATTGCCAATTCATAGTCGTTTACATACACCACTTCTTTTGTGTATTCAATAATGGGCGATGCATCGCTTGCTAAAAAATGCTCACCCTTTCCAATGCCAATTACAAGTGGGCTTCCCTTGCGTGCCGCAATAATTGTTTCGGGATCTTGCTCATCGAGTAATAAAATGCAATACGCACCGGTAATTCTTTTTAGTGCAATGCGCACGGCTTCTTCCAACGTGCAATCGTTATTCAATAAAATATCTTCAATAAAATTGAGCAATACTTCGGTATCGGTATCACTCGTAAACGTATAATTTTTGCTAAGCAATTCTTTTTTTAGCTGTGCATAGTTTTCAATAATACCGTTGTGTATCATGCTCAGCCTTCCCGTGCTGCTCGTATGAGGGTGACTATTTCTATCGCTTGGCTCGCCATGCGTAGCCCAACGGGTATGCCCAATGCCAATATGTGCATGCACATTTACACCCACAAGACTATCTTCAAGCTCCGCCACTTTACCCTTCTTTTTATATACATCTAGCTTGCCATCGTGTAGCAAAGCCACGCCACTGCTATCGTAGCCTCTATATTCCAATCTTTTAAGCCCTTTTAAAATGATGGGGTAAGCCTGTCTCGGCCCTGTATAACCTACAATTCCACACATAATTTGTTCGTATTATTTTCGGCTGCAATATAATTGAAAATTGTACAGAAATGGATAGAAAATCGATATAAAAATATTTACGAAACATTGGGTAGTGGATTGTGATTTTTGTATGGGGTTTATTGTTTTGGGGCTGTGGGCTGCATCACTTTTTTGAACATTGGTTGCGGCTGTCTGCACTACTCCTCGTTCCGCTTCGCTCCACTGTGGGGTAGTGCTGCCCATCCGCCAGCCTTTGGGCAGAAGAATCTTTTTTCAGCTTTTATTGTGCAATAGATTGGAGCCGATGCTTCGTAGAATAAAAGCAACTAGGATTTTTTTTCTTTCCTAAAATTATAATGGACTTAATTAAAAAAATATGCAAAAACTTTTTGTCAAAATACTCAACAACTATTTTTTATCATCCACTATCACTTTCGTCCATAAAAGTACGCCTCATCATATTTATTCGTACGACCAAGTTTTGCCAACATATTTTTTGACTAATCTATTTTTTTAAAAACCACTTCTCCTTATTTCCCTTAATTTACCTACTTTTATCGTCCATTAAAAAATAAAAAAATATGCAAGTTTTTTCTAAAATAATGATAGCTAGCAATATCATTTTTGCAGGGCTACAAACTCAAACGCTATTTGCACAAACCAAGGCTATGGAAAATCCACTTTTGCAAAGAAGCACTTTGCAATATCAAGCACCGCCTTTTAACTTAATAAAAGACGAACATTTTAAACCAGCTTTTGAAGAAGGCTTAAAAAGCCACGATGCGGAGATAGATAAAATTGCCAATAATACCGCAAAGCCAACTTTTGAAAATACCGTTTTGGCATTGGAAATAAGTGGCGAAAATTTGAATAGGGCTACTGGTATTTTTTATAATCTTACTGGCAGTAACACCAACCCAACTTTACAAAAAATAGAGGAAGATTATGCGCCAATATTTTCAGCACATAGCGATAAGTTGTATTTAAACGATAAAATATATAAGCGTATAAAAGCCTTGAACATGGCTACTTTAAAGGGAGAAGACAAACGATTGGTACAATATTATTTGCAACAATTTGAGTTGGCGGGCGCAAATTTATCTGCCGCAAATAAAGAAAAAGTAAAAAAAATAAATGAGGAATTGGCTACATTAAGTGCACAGTTTGGTAATAAATTACTGCTTGCTCGTAAAAATGGTGCAGTATTATTTACAAATGCAAATGAGTTAGACGGTTTGAGTAAAGAAGAATTGGCAGCAGCCAAAACCAAAGCTACAGAAGCAGGACAAAATGGAAAATATTTAATTGGGTTGCTAAATACCACCCAGCAGCCATTGTTACAAAACCTTGCCGATAGAGATACAAGAGAAAAAATATTTAACGCATCTTGGTACAGAGCAGAAAAAAATGATAGTGCAGATACAAGAAATATTTTAGAAAGAATGGCATTGCTTAGAATGCAAAAAGCACAATTGATGGGTAAAAAAAGTTATGCGGAATGGCGCTTACAAGATCAGATGGCAAAAACACCTGCAAATGCTTTTGATTTATTGGCAAAAATAGCAAAGCCAGCGGTGGCTAAAGCAAAAATTGAAGCCAAAGAAATACAAGATTTGATTGATGTACAAAAAGGAGGCTTTAAATTAGAACCTTGGGATTGGAATTATTACAGCGAGCAAGTGCGTAAAGCAAAATATGATTTAGATGAAAGTCAGATAAAGCCTAACAATGAAGTGAAAACTGTCTTAGAGAAAGGAGTGTTTTATGCAGCAAAATTAATGTATGGCATTACCTTTAAAGTGAGAAAAGATTTGCCAGTGTATCACCCAGATGTGGTGGCGTACGAAGTGTTTGATAAAGATGGAAAAAGTATGGCTATTTATTATTTAGATTTTT
>JAYSOC010000524.1:0-2979 GCA_043723285.1 Ferruginibacter sp.
AAATTACTCACCCTTGAGTAATTTAATATGAATTGCCTCAAGACAATTTTTGCAAAGGCAAGTAGTATATGTAGTTGAAATAAATTTTATAGCAGCTTCTGATAATTGAATGCTCTTACATTCACAATGTACATTATCATTGGCATTACAAATAAAAACGGCATTGCATTTAGGGCAATATTTTTCTTCAATATTAAGCACGAGCCAACTGCAAAACAGGCAACTGCTTTTGAGCCAAAGCAAAACTACCAAACAAAATAGAGGAGTAAAATAAATCGCTCATTAAAGTGCCATTTACAAAAGGAATAGCCGCAGTATAGCAAGCCATTAATCCTGTAAAATTATGCGGATAAGCAGTGCTACCAATCCATACACCAAAATTGGAAACTAGAAAAAATATAACTGTAGCAGAAAGCGCACCGATAAGCACATTTTTTACATTTACTTTTTTCAAAATAAAAAATGCTACAACGGCTATTAAAATATAGCTAGCATATTGCCAATAAAACCCTTGGTAAAACCAAGTAAATGTTGGGTAAAATCTTGCATAAATTACATTGTTTATAAACAAATCGCTTAGCCATGTTGCTAATAGTGGAATAGCAATAGCTTGCCATTTTTTTGTAAAATGTGCCGCACCAAATAATGCAATAGCACCCAGCGGCGAAAAATTATGAATAGGTAATAATCTGCTAGCAGCAGCCAATAATATTATAGATGTAATTACGGTAAAACGAAGATTAATTTTTTGTGTTGTCATGTTATAATTTTTACCCTAAAAAATTAAGGAGTATTTTTATGCTGCAAATATAAGAAATAATGGCTCTTTTGCTTACAAAAACATTAACAAAAATTAGGATAACTTTGCCTTATAAATTTATGAACCTTTTAGCCCATGCATATCTTTCTTTTAATAACGAAGCCATACTTGTTGGCAATATGATAAGCGATTATGTAAAAGGGAAAAAGCAATATGATTATCCGTTGCATATACAAGCAGGCATACAATTGCACAGAGCAATAGACGAATTTACAGACAACCACCAAGCCACTCAAGAAATAAAAAAATTATTTAAACCTACATACAGGCTCTATGCTGGTGCATTTATAGATGTGGCGTACGATTATTTTTTGGCCAATGACGCAAACGAATTTGAAACGGCAGAACATTTACATTCGTTTACACAAAACACCTACAATCTTCTTCAAAAAAATGCGACTCATTTCCCCGAAAAATTTGCAAAAATGTTTCCTTATATGCAATCGCAAAATTGGCTGTACCATTATCGTACAAATGAGGGAATGCAAAAAAGTTTTGGGGGACTAGCAAGGCGAGCAAAATATATTACCGAAACAGATACCGCTTTCGAAATATTTTTAAGCAACAAAGAGATTATTAAACAATCCTACCAAATTTTCTTTCCTCAATTAAAATTATTTGCCATTCATAACATGGAGCAAATTTTGCAACGCTGAATCTTTATCTTTGAAAAAATAAATTTTATGAAATACTTTTTTTCGGGAGTAATACTGAGTTTCTTTTTTTCAATCACTGTAATGGCGCAAGATGTACAAACCATTCCACCAATTGATAAATCACCAATGGATATGAGTACGTATCCTGTAAATTATCCGCTACTAAAAATACAAGACAAAGCTACCATACCAATTGTAGCAAGGGTAATGTACAGCAGGCCACAAAAAAACAACCGAGTTATTTTTGGAGAATTGCTAGAATATAATGCAGTATGGCGTTTTGGGGCAAACGAAAACACAGAGATAGAATTTTTTAAGGATGTAAAAATAAATAGAACTTTGGTGAAGAAAGGAAAATATTCTGTTTTTGCAATTCCAAATACAGATAAATGGACAATTATTTTTAATAAAGATTTAAACACTTGGGGCTCGTTTAAATACGATAAAGCAAAAGATTTATTGCGTGTAGATATGCCTGTACAAAAAGTTACAGAAATAGCCGAAGTGTTTTATATTTATTTTGATAAAACAACCACAGGCTTTTCTTTAAATGCCGGCTGGGATGATGTAAAAGTAACCTTACCCATAAATATGTAACCAATGCTGCTTAAACGAAATGGTATTTATGTGCTGGTATTTATTTTATTTTCTTGCCAGCAAAAAAATAATGATAACAATAAACATGCACCAACTGATACCACCCAAAATAATGTTGGTGCGCTTATAATGCCTGACCAATCTGCCATGGATATGAGTTGGTGTCCTTCAAATTATCCGTTGGAGCAAATGCAAGGCAATAAACAAAAATTGATTGCACGTATAATTTATAGCAGGCCGCATAAAAAGGGTCGTCAGATATTTGGCAAAGATTCCGAAAGCCTTTGTATGTATGGTAAACCTTGGCGTTTAGGAGCAAACGAAGCTACAGAAATAACTTTTTTTGAAAATGTAAATATTGCAGGAAAAAATATTGAAAAAGGCACGTATGTTTTGTATTGTATTCCCAACGAAAATAAATGGACAATGGTTTTGAATAGCAATATTTATACTTGGGGATTGCATATTGATGAAAGTAAAGATATTTTTAAAACCGATATTACTGTTATGCAACAAAACCTAACAGTAGAAGATTTTACTATTTTTTTTGAAGATACAAAAACAGGCTCCAATTTAGTAATGGCTTGGGATAATGTGAAAGGAGTTTTGCCAATTGTATTTGCGCATTAGGATTGTTAATATTTTATAATAAACTTTTATTGATTGAAAAATTGAATTTACAATAATTACTTTATAGTTCTAGTTCTTTCAACTAATTTTGCCCCACAAAAATGAACAACAACATGAGCAACACTTCACATAAAGCAGCAACAAAATTTATACATGCAGGCACCGTGCCAGACCCAAGCACTGGTGCAATTATGACACCCATATATCAAACAAGTACGTATGTGCAAAGCGCACCAGGTGTAAACCAAGGCTACGAATATGCACGTAGCCAAAACC
>JAYSOC010000525.1:0-2977 GCA_043723285.1 Ferruginibacter sp.
TCTTTCGAAAATTTTAAGCCTCCTTTTTACTTATAGAACATTATTGCTTGATTTCTCCATTAAATAAAATATCCTTATTCTCTCCAAAGGATTTTAACGAGCATTTAAAAAAATTAAAGAAGTAAATTTTTCAACTTTTTAAATCTAAAATTTAATTTAAAATTGCAGACAATATTGCTGACAATTTTGCATTTTTTTGATGATATAATTATCTTACTTTTTATACCTCACTCCTATTGCTATTAGAAATTGGAGTAATAAAATGCATTAATACTATAAAGAAATAATAAATAAAATCGAGTGTGTTTAAAAAATAATATAGAACCGGCACATCAAAAAATTGGTCACTTCTTTTGAGAAAAAAAGTATGCCCTTGTAGTTTTAATTAAGACGCTATTTCTAAAGCTAATGAAGGTGAATACTTCAATATTTTATTATACAAATCTGTAGGGTTAAATGGCTTATGCAAGTAATCGTTAAAACCTTTGTTTGTTAAGTCTGCCCCCATATTATCATACAATGCAGCAGTAAAGGCTATTACAGGAATTAAACTATCCACTTTTCTTATTTCTTTTATAGCTGTATAACCATCCATTTCTGGCATTTCTAAATCCATCAATATTAAATCATACGAATTTTTATTAAATTCTTCTAGTGCATGCAATCCATTTACGGTTTCGGTATATTGCACATTCCATTTCTTTAAAAATGTAAGAAGCACCATTCTGTTTATTTTATTATCTTCGGCTACCAATACTTTTACGCCATGAAGATCTTTTGCATTTCTCACTTCTGCTTCTTGAGTAACCACTGTTTTATTTATTTCTAATTCAGCATCAAACCAAAAAGTGCTTCCTTTTTTATATTCACTTTCTATTTGTAGGTTTGATCCAAATAAACCTACTAATTGTTTGCTGATAGATAATCCCAATCCGGTACCTCCAAAATTTCTGGTAGTACTATTATCAGCTTGTTCAAAACTTTCAAATATTTTTTCAAATTGCTCCGGCTTAATACCAATACCTGTATCCGATACTGAAAACCTAACTGCCAATTTTTCGTCATCAGATTTTAGTACAACAACTTTTAAAGTAATTGTTCCACTTTTTGTAAATTTAAATGCGTTTGACAAAAGATTAAATAAAATTTGTTTTATCCTCAAATCATCGCTTATAACTTCTTTATCTAAAGCAGAATCTATTTCAAATTTAAATGAAACTTGCTCCTTAATATCTTGTGCTACGTAAACCCTACATAATTTGGTAAGCGTATGTTTTAAGTTAAATATATTTCTGTCTAAGTTAATTTTCGATTCATTTATTTTACTAAAATCAAGAATATGATTAATTAAATGCAACATATGATCTGAAGTGTGCATTAATACATCGTAATATTTTTTCTGAGATGTAGATGCTGTTTCGTGCATTAATAGATTTGTAGTACCAATAATACCATTTAAAGGAGTTCTTAATTCGTGGCTCATGTTGCTCAGAAAAACTGATTTGGCTTTATTTGCTTTTTCAAAACCAGTCATTACATCTAATAATTTTTTTTCAGTAAGTCTGTGCATGTTTATAACAATACCCATATACACACCTCCCATTATTAGTGTAAAAGCATAAATTGACATTTGAAGAATTATCAATACTTGATTATTAAATACAGAATGAAAGAAAAAGTATTGAGGTACAATAAAACAGGCCAAAGCTGCAAAAAATGTAAAAATAATGGTGGGCAGAAATGCTCTAATTTGCTTTTTTACATCATACATAATTTCGTGCGAAATAAAAAGCATGAAGAAAAAATTGGTGACACAATATCCGATGTTTGTAGAATTATGAATAAGAAAAACTCCTATTGCATATACATAAAATGAAATTGACTTAGCAAGTACGTATTTTTTCTTATAATTAACGAATACAACAGCGAAGATTCCCAAAATTAAAAAAGCACATATTGCCCATAAAAAATTCAGTCCATTATATAATCCATATACAAAATAAAATGCCGTGAGCGGCATAGGCAACAATGTTAAAATATTTGTTAGTCGTACTTTTTGAGCATCTTCGATACTCAATCCATCAACTACTCCAAGATTGGCAAGCTTGTTTAATATTTGAAATATACTTTTCATTGGCTAATACTTATATTAACGAACAAAATGGAATTGTAGTATATCTGTTACACCAAATTGCCAAATAAATATTTTATTATAAACAATTAGATATATAACTTTCAAAAAAACCTATTGTAATCTATTAATTATTAATTATTTAAAAAAATATAACTGCAAATTTGCTCACTTGTAAATAGCTAGAATATATAAAAAGTATTAGATATTTTTTAGCCCAGCAATAGATGGAGGTAAAATGAAGCCTAAAACATTTTGTGTGTAAAGCCCAATATTTCATAAATAAAAAAAGCGGCTTTTTATGTAAGCCGCTTTTCATTTACTTTTAAAATTGAATTGCCTTTTTTATTTTTTCATACTCAGCTGCTTTTTTGGGATTTGCTTTTGCATTATATACATCTACAAGATTACCTAACGTTTGCTGGTATTTTATCTTTTGGTTTATGGTAAGTTTGGGTTGCTCTGTATAATATTTAACCGACTTTTCTGCATACGGTATCATTTCATCCATTTTTGCAACAGCTTTAGCATTCAAATCTTTCTTCTTTTTTAAATCTGCTGGCTTAGCCAATTTACCTTCTTTTATTAAAGCTGCTCTAGAGCTATAATCTGCAGCTACGTTAAACAAATGGTTTGTCAAAAGCAAGTTGGCATCATTACCTTTATCATTAGGTATTGTAGCTTTTAATACTGAAATTAATTTTGTAGATGTAGCAGAATCAATAGTTGTATAATCTTTCACATAAATACTATTGTACAATTCTATGGCATAATTGTAGCCATTTACAAAATTTGTTGGGTCTTTGGATACTAGCAGCTCGTATTTTGCAAACAATGCTTTTTTAT
>JAYSOC010000526.1:0-2977 GCA_043723285.1 Ferruginibacter sp.
CCTAAAGATTTTAAAACAAAATATTATAATACATGTACGCCTCTTATTATAAAAGACATGGCAAAAAGTTGGCCCGCTTACAAAAAATGGAACTTGGATTATTTTATTGAAACTGTAGGGCAAAAAGAAGTGGGTGTTTACAATAATGTAAAAAGTGATTCTTATACTCCAATAAACACAGCAGATGATTACATGAAATTTGGTGATTATTTGCGAAAGGTAAAAGCGGGGCCATTAGATTTAAGAATATTCCTTTTCAATATTTTTCAACATGCACCAAACATTATGCATGATTTTACTTGGCCCGATGAGCTGATGAATGGCTTTGTAAAAAAATATCCCATGCTTTTTGTTGGTGGGCAGGGTTCTATTACCCACATGCATTTTGATATAGACATGAGCCATATTTTACACACACAATTTGCTGGTAAAAAAAGGGTGTTATTATTTCCGCACGAAGAGCAATATAAATTATATCGTAAACCATGGGAAGTTTTAAGTATTGCTAATTTTGCCAATTACAATAGTTCTTTTGACTACGAAAATTTTCCAGCAACAAAAAAAGCAAATGGATATGAGGTAATATTAGGCCATGGCGATACTTTGTTTATGCCAGCAGGTTATTGGCACCATATGGAATATATTGAAGCTGGCTTTGCTATGAGTCTTCGTGCTTTGCAAGGCAGCATAGGTGGCAAACTAAATGGACTGTGGAAATTATTTGGTATGCGCAATATTGATACACTGATGAAAAAAACATTTCCGAAGTGGTGGTATGAAAGAAAAAAGAAAAGGGTGTATGAGTTGGCGGCACTAGAACTGAGCAAATAATTTTATAGCTAGTTATCTATTTGTATGGTCTATTCTATTATATTTTAAATTTTAAAATGTATCTTACCTTTTTGTTACGAGTATAAATCCCCACTATACTTGTTATTAATACATTAAGCCACAAATTAAATTACATGAGACATTCATTTTTGGTTGTATTATTTCTCAGTACAACTTTTAGTATTTCTTACGCACAAGTAAAAGATAATAATGACTCTTTAGCCAATGCTTATCAAATTGCAAAAGTGTTGGGAAAGATGCGAAATAATGAAAATTATAAAGATGCGAATGCATATAAACAAGTACTTGGGAGTTTAATATGGTATGCAAACTTACAAGATATTGATAAAGCTGAACGAAAAACAGAACTACAAAAAAAACTTACCCGTTACATTGGCCTAAAGATAAATATTGAAAATTGGCAGCGTACTATTTTTAGAAATTATATCATATTTTCTTATACAAAAAATGATATTGATGAATTAATAAATAGTAAAGTAGTTATTTCTTCAGATAACCAAAATGGGAAATCTTTAAAAAAAGTTTTACTGGAAAAAATTAAAGAATATCATGATTATGTTAACGAGTTAAAAACAGATTCAATAAAAGAAGTAGATAAAAGAAACGCTTTTGTAATAAAATCATCTCAAATAAAAGAAATAAGCAGCGATACATTAATTGAAATTGATTCTTTAAAATTAAAAAAATTAAAAACTGAATTAAATGAAATAAATATTGAGTTAAGTAACGTTATAGTTGAAATTAAAACATCATCAAAAAAAATAGCAAAAACCAAAGAAAGTATTTTGCGGTTATTAGATAGTGATAGAATATTTTTTGATTTAATACTTAGTATTAATCAAATAAACGGAGATTACTTTGCTTCTGCTGAATCAATATCACAATCGTTAGAATCATTTACAGCATCCAATATAATAATTAACAACCAAAAAGCTGCCGACGAACAAACCAAGCAATCTCTCAATTTTCAATTGCCTAGCCAAGCACAAATGATAGATGCATTAGCTATTTATCTAGCCAAAAGAGTAAAGCAAGAAACTGTACTCTGGTTTTTTGAAACCATTACAAAAAATGCTAGTAGGTTTGAATTGCTACAAACATTTTACCCAAACACTATTAGTTTATTGCAAAGCAAAGAGGTATATGAAACACCAAACATGGGTACGCAATGGCAATATGCACTGTCTAAAGATTTTGTATCCCTACCCGAAAATTTATTTAACAGCCAATGGCTAGCTGCAAGAATTCCTGAAGACAAAAAGCCTTATTTAGATTTTTTAAAAGCTACCCCAAAAATAGCTTCGCTTATTACCCAACGATACAACTATCAAGATTTAGTAAGAAATATGTATCTGGAATATAGTGACACTGAAAATGAGATAAGCAATGTTGTAACTGTAAAGGATGTGTTTACATTACTTTATGCTATTAATAATGAAATGTACACATATAAAGATATTAAATCAAAAGATGGTGATTCACTTGGAATTCGTATGCTTAGATACGAAGATTTACGGGTTATGACAAAAGAGGAAATTGAAATAATGCTCAGTTTAGTAGATATGAAATACAATAAGGTATTTTCTAAAATGCTAAAACTTACTAATGCAGAGACCGAATTTAAAATAGATGCAAAACAAGCAGAAGATATAAGAAAATGGATAGGTCGGATACAATTAGGGATAGAGCAATTAGATAAAATTAGAGGAACATTTATACAACAACAAGAGCTTTTTGAAGCTGGTGGCAAAAAGGATATGGCTTTTAGCAATTATAATATTTGGTTGTTTTTATCAGAGCTTTTTAAACTTGTATTACCAGAAAAAGCTGATAAATGGTTAAGTGATAAAACAACTAAAGCGTCCAACGCTATAAAATACATTGGTCAAACGCAAGAAATTTACAATCTAATTTCTACCAAAAACTTTGCAGGTGCTGTAAATACCACAATAGATTTAATAGACAGTTTATTTTATGGGGGCGGTGCAAATATGTATAAAAAGAAAGTAGAGGATCTAAAAAGTCTTATAGATAACAAGTACAATAAATATACATACCTATCATCTACAATAAATGAAATTGCTAGCACACTAAACGATACTAGTAAAAGAAATGCTTTCTTGAA
>JAYSOC010000527.1:0-2976 GCA_043723285.1 Ferruginibacter sp.
GTTGCTCTTACATCTAGCGCTCCTCTAAAAATATATGGAAAACCCAATACATTATTCACCATGTTGGGTGTATCGCTTCTACCGGTTGCCATTATCAAATCTTTTCTACAACTTTTTGCAAGGTCGTACATAATTTCTGGTACCGGATTGGCCATTGCAAAAACGATTGGATTTTTTGCCATCGATTTTACCATTTCTACAGTTACCACATCTCCCACACTCAATCCTAAAAATACATCAGCATCTTTCATTGCTTTTGCTAAATCCCAACTGCTGTATTTTTTATCTCTGGTAAATGGTTGTTGCAATGCTGGAATATCTGTTCTGCCATTATGCAATATTCCCTCTTTATCAAATACAATAAAATTTTCGGGCTTTGCACCAAGCGAAATATACAAGCGCATACAAGCCGTAGCTGCAGCGCCGGCACCGTTTACAACGAAATGTACTTTCTCAATTTTTTTCTTTTGTAATTCTAATGCATTTATTAATGCCGCAGATGATATGATAGCAGTACCATGTTGGTCATCGTGCATTACAGGTATTTTGCAATGCTTCTTCAATTCTTGTTCTATATAAAAACATTCAGGTGCTTTTATATCTTCTAAATTTATTCCACCAAATGTTGGCTCAAGTGCTTTTACAATTTCTACAAATTTTACAGGATCCGTTTCGTTTATTTCAATATCAAACACATCTATATCTGCAAAAATTTTAAACAATACAGCCTTGCCTTCCATTACTGGTTTGCTGGCTAAAGGACCAATATTGCCCAAGCCCAATACTGCAGTGCCATTTGTAATTACACCTACTAAATTTCCTTTAGCAGTATATTTAAAAACATCTTCAGGGTTTTCGGCAATTTCTTTGCAAGGTTCTGCTACGCCAGGCGAGTATGCAAGCGATAAATCTCGCTGGGTTTTTGCTTCCTTAGTAGGTACCACTTCTATTTTGCCTGGTCTGCCTTTAGCATGATATTCTAATGCTAATTGTTTACGAAGTTCTTTTGCCATAAATAATTTTGTTCAAATCTAATCGAGCATTATCTTATCTATTATGCTTAAAAATTCCAAAGATATTTTTGAAATTATAAGTAACCATTTTAATGATAAGTTACCAGCCGATTAGTTTATTGAAACGCAATTTACAGAATAAAAAATAAGTAGGGTTATGCAAACAAAAATGGGTTGTATTTAAAATTGGCTTAAGAGCTGTTACCTTTCAGTAGAGATTTTATAATACAGAGCAACTTTATAAAAGGTGACACTTCTATTATAAGTATGTTACATTTTAAATGTAAGCAATAACTAACTAGTTTTCGATTTAAAAGACCATGTAATAATAAAATATGCTACAGATTCTCCATCTTTATCTTTGCCATACGTATAGGCATTTACAGTAGTACCTTTGCCAGATAAAATTGCATCATTTATGGCTTTTTCTATTCGTGCGCCATCATCGCAAGTAAAGGTTACTTTACCAGTAGCTTTTTTGGTAAAATTAGATTCCATTCTGCGTACAAGCATACTTACTTGTGGATTTTTTTTATAGCAATGTCCCATAGCCAATACACCAGTACTCATTTCTGCAGCCATAGCAAGGCAAGCAAAATATGTACTGCGAAATGGATTTTTAGAAAACCATTTGTAAGGCACTGTTACCAAACATTTATTCTCATCTATATATTTTAATCTTACACCACTAAAAAATGCGCTTGGCAATTTAGTTAATGTAAAAAACCACATATAAATTGGGTTCTGCACCTTATTTGTAAACTTATCAAACATTCGAAGATCTCTCCCCATTGCATAATATTTTAGTTGTAATTAAAACGCAATAAAATTGCTATTATTATCCCTCTTGCCTTTGCAGAAAATTAACTACATACTAATCTATTGACTATAATGCAATAACCAACTAATTATTCAGCATTAAAAAAATTATTTATCACCCCACATGGCAGGTTTTAGTACTCTTGGGCTCCACATTTCTAAAAAACTTTGCACTTTTTGTTGATCATAACTTTTCTTTCCATCTTCTAAATACTCGCTGTTTTGAGTATGTACTCTTTCGCCCTTTCCATTTAAAATAATAAATACTGGAAAACCAAAACGTTGCGGATAAGCCAATTTTGAAAACATTTTTTTGTTTTCGTTTTCTTTACTATTGTTTAAATGATACCAAATAAACGATGCTTTTATTACCGAATCTATTTTAGCATCTGCCTTTGCAAAACGAGCAAACTCTATGCACCAACTGCACCAGTTTCCGCCAGCTTGTATAAGCACAAATTTGTTTTCCTTTTTTGCTTTTAAAATAGCAGCGGTAATATCCGTTTCAGCATTTGCCGGAGGGTTATACAATTTTTTTTCTTGTGCTTTAGAAAAAAATACAGCACAGCAGAAAAATAAAGTGAGCATTAATGTTTTCATCTGGTAAATTTTATGTCTTTTTATAAAGATACAACCGAAATAAATGCAAATACATTACTTATTATTTTTAAAGGAAAGAATTTACTCCCATTAAGTTTGGTATTTTTGCGCTGTGCAAATATTTAATACAGAAAGTCGCATTATTGTTACATGCAGTAATCGCTTATCCATTTACTTGGAGCAAGAAATAAAAAAGCTTGGTTATACACCCGTACGAATTTTTAAAACAGGTGTAGAAATTATGGGAACCATGCAAGATTGTATAAAACTCAATCTTAACCTTCGTTGTGCAAGCCAAGTGCTTTTTTCGTTAAAAGAATTTAGAGCTGTAAATGCAGATGATGTGTATAAAATTGCTTTGGATATTGCTTGGGAAAATATTATTCCTGCCGAAGGATATTTTTCTATAAGCAGCAATGTGAGCAACGAAACCATTACCAATAATTTATTTGCAAACGTAAAATTAAAAGATGCTATTGCAGATAGGTTTAGAGAAAAAACTGGTGCAAGGCCCGACTCTGGTTCTACTTTAAATTGTGTAGTA
>JAYSOC010000528.1:0-2971 GCA_043723285.1 Ferruginibacter sp.
AGATTAGACGAAATGCAAGACCCCGAACTTAGCATTGACAGAGCATTGGAACAATATATGCAACTTGGCTATTCTGAAAGCTGGATCAATCAACGTTTAAAAAGTATAGAGATAAGAAAAGAACTTACAGATGAATGGAAAAAAAGAGGGCTGAAAGCAGGGCAACAATTTGCTACATTAACGAATATAAAGACGCCTACCATTTCCCTTCTCTTTTGGAGAAGGTGGTCGAAGACCGGATGAGGCTCCTAAAGAGTGGTCGGGAAATACAACCAAAGCATACAAAATGCTAAAAGGATTAAAGAAAGAAAACCTGCGAGATAACATGACCAATACTGAACTTATATTGAACATGCTTGCGGAGGCATCTACAAAAGATATCTCGGTTGCAACCAACCCTAAAACTTTTGATGATAGCAAGCTTGTAGCTAAACAAGGTGGTAATGTGGCCAAAGTGGCTATGAAGGCATTGGAAGCCAAGACAGGGAAAAAAGTGGTAACGGCTATAAATGCTAAAACGGTTTTGAAAAGTATAAAAGATGTAAAAAAATAAATGGCTAATTGATTTCGATTGGTAGGGATACCAACTGATAAGAAATGTCAGGTTTACTTACCTACTATTTTTTAGTGAGAGTATTACTTAATTTCTTTTGTACCTTTTTTATATTATCTGCCACTGGTAATTGCTCGGGCATGGTGCCGCCAATTTCTTTAATTGTTTGTCTTACTTTTTTACCTATCTCATAATGCGTTTGGTTGGCTTTTTGTTTTCCTTTTATATTTTCATTGCGCAATTTTTCTTCGGTTTGTGTAGCTCTAAAAAGATTGGCAGCTAGTTCTGTGCTACCCATGTGGTCTAGTATATGTTCACTTTTTTTTAGGTTTTTCTTTTTGTGTATGCCTTTTGCATCTAGGCCTCCATACAAACCTGCATATCCATGATTTTGAAATATGGCATAGTCTAGCCCGTCTTGCACACCAGCATTTTTGGCTGCAGCAGCAAGGTAGGTATTGTGCTTACTCATTTCGGCTCGCAAAAAAATACGTTTCTCTTCTTCGGAGCTAAGGCTGCTATATTCCTGCATCTGCTGTATTTCTTGTATGCGGGTTTGCACAGCAAAATAGGTTTGCCCTAGTGCTACTACTTCTTTGGATGGGTCTGCATTTTGTACGATGAGGTAACAGGCATAGCGGCTTAGTTTTACACTCTCCACTTCTCTTTTTGCTGTCTTACCTATTTCTATCATTTCGAGGATATCCTCGAAATGATGACTTATCAATTGCCCGCTGTTTTCGCAAGCTTCTTTTGCTCTATCTATTACTGGTATAAAGTGTCTATATTCTGAGTATTCCAACACTTTTGATAAATCTCGAGCACTCCAAAACTCATTACCATTACTATCGGTTTGTTTTATTTGTTCAAACACTGTTAATGCTGTTTTAATTATTTCTTTTGCCATAAAAATATGTATGATTTATTACTTCTACATTGAGTTCGTAAAATAGTATCTCATTAAAACTATTGTGAAAGAACTAAGTTAGTAAAAGTATTAATGCAAATTAAATTGTGTAAACTTTATTTAAATGCTTACTTCCAAGCAACGTTTCCTGATATGGAACGTTGCGATGCAGCAATATAAAAAAACTAGTTGCAAGCTTTACGCAACGTCCCCTGCGGGAGACGTTGCTAGGAAAACATGCTCCTCCCTCCTTCGGCGGACACATCCTAAGAAAAATAAAATAAATTGTAAAAACGCAACGTTCCCTGCGGGAGGTATTGCTAGGAAAATATTCTCACGATTTCGGTTGGTAGGGATACCAACCGATAAGAAAAAACTACTTCACATGTACCTTCCCCACCGCCAATTTCTTCCCTTCTGCATCTAAAATTACCACAAAATAATCGCCTCTGCTGGCTGCTTGCAAGTATACAGGTAGTAGCGTATAAAAACCTGTAATGGCAAATTCTTTTTTGTAAACTAATGCGCCCTTGGCATCGTAGATAGAAATATTTCTTTTGGTATTTGTATTGCTGTTGTTGTAATACGATACATTGAATGTGCCATTGTTTGGTGTAGGATAAATAAATAGTTTGTCGCTTTCAGATGCACTAATGGTAATCGTAGCAGAGGTATTGCTGCATTGTAAACCACTTGGAAATGTTTCCTTCGCCTTGGTGCGTGTCCCCACGCACCATCCGCTTCAATCTCCTCCATAATAAAAGCTCAATCCCTACGCAAGCATAAAGACGAGGAAGTTCCTCCGCTCAGCCTAGCCCGCATGAAAGCGGCACCGAGTATATGTGTGCAAGCGCAGCGCAGTACACATATACGAAGGTATAGCGTACAGGCGGATATAAATGTTTGGCTTTGTAGTGTTGCTCATGCTCCAAAGCAAAATAAATTACGCAAACCTTTTTTCAAATTCTGCTTTTGTAATAATTTTTAATTTAGTGTATTTTTTCTCTAGGTTGGCTTTTTGACTTAAAATATCTTTATCGCCACTGGTTACAAAACCACTATTTGTTTGCAAGGCCAATGCTATGATGTAATTATCGGCTTCGTCGGTAGGTATGTATTTTTTTATGGGGTATTCTAATGTATGCGGGTAACAAATAGACTTAACGAAATGAACAGCTTTGCTAATATTGATGTTATACTTTTTTAAATTAGGATAAGTTAGTACACGTTTTAATTCCTCTATCAATTCTGCACAATAATAAATTTTCAAATTTTCATCTAACACTATTTGTGCTAGAAATAATTGTTTGTTGGTAATGATATAGCTAATAAAAATATTGGTATCAAACACGTATTTTTTTATTCTCATTTTGTTGCACGAGCTTGGTGTTTCCAGTTATCAATCTCCTTCATAGTAGGCGCTTTTATTTTGGTTTTATCGTACTTGGCTATTGGCTTATTGCTTTGTTTTAAATACGCCTCTATTTGCAATTTTTTAAGTATATCTTTTT
>JAYSOC010000529.1:0-2968 GCA_043723285.1 Ferruginibacter sp.
CAAGGCATTCCACATTGTATTCCTCCACAATAAGGTGTAATTTTTAATTTATACAACCCATGTGCAGTAAAAGTTGTAGCCGCAGTTGTGGCAGATACAAGCCCAGAAGTCCAAAAATATCCACCTGGTCCTGTAATTGTATAATCAACTTGTGCTAAACATCCTGCTGGGCAATTATAAGTTACATTTAAAAATAAGTTTGCAGAAATTCCGCCGCCAATTACCGAACCGCAAGCTGGAAGTGTATTTGGCGTACTACTATTGCCATACATTTTTGCACCCCATGTGCTATTGTTGCAACAACTAGAAACGGCTTTTGCGCTTGGAGGAAATGTAATTTTATCATTTTTGTTTTTTATTGTAAAAACTATTGGTTCGCTCCTTCCCTCATTATTTCCATCAATGCCAAAGGGAGTTCCGAGTGCATCTAAAGATTGTACACTCCAAATAAATCGATTTCCTTTTTTTGTAGAAGCCGAGTCAGCATTGTCATTATTCATTAACCCGAGTTGTGGTTGCCAAATAAATTGTGTTCTTTCAATAATTATTTTATCTAACAAAGGTTGGTTGCTACGCAGTGCTTGCATGGGTGTTTGATTTTCCAACACTTCAAAAACTTGTAAGCGATAATTTGTTGCTCCCTGCGGTTTTGGTACAAGTGGTGTCCAACGAAAAGTAATAGCTGTTCTTGCTACGTTTTCATTAAGCTCTTGTTCATTTGCAGGCATCATACAAATTGGTAATTGCATTGCTGCTACATAAAAAGATTTGCATTGCTGAGGCGTAAGTGGCGCAAAAGTGGCTTCTTCTACTAGCTCTACACAAAGCTGATAATTATCTGCTGGTATTTTTCCAGTTCTATTTAAACTATTTTGAAACTTACCAGTGAACTGTTGAATCTCTAATGGATAAACAGCAGTTACATCAAAAATATTTTGCCCATCTTTTAAAATAATTACTGGTGCAAGATTCATATTGGTAGTAGATACTTCTGTACCATCAGATGCTTTTACAACTGTTCTAATTTTCACTCGCCTGCCTCCTTGCGTACCACCGCCAATGCTGTTTACAAGAAGTGTAACAGTACCTCTTGTGGTAGCCCATTTGCTAAGCGTTGCTGGCGGACGAGCATTTACAATTAAATTTGTAGTAAGCTGTGCATTTGCAATTACTGTAAAAAGTAAGAAGACAGCTATTAGTATTTTATGTTTCATAATTTTTTATTGTGTTTTAAAATTGTGTTTGTAGGAATTCGCCTGTGGCGAATTCTTTGTTGAACACGCCACAGGCGTGTCTTATTTTGAACACGCCACAGGCGTGTTCCTACAGGCGTGTTCCTACTAAAACTTATATTGAAACCCCGTACGAACCGTACTTTCCAAATAATGTGCTCCAATATAAGTCCCTCCTAATTGATCTCCGTATTTATAATAATTTGTTGTTAGAAAATTTGTCCAAGTAAGTTTTTTATTTATTTTATAATCAATATTGGCACTTGCTATAAAATTATTTTCGGGTGTAAAGCTATTAAATGTACTTAGTGTGTATTGCAATTGCCCTCTTAATTTTATTTTATCTTTTGCCACTGGCACTGCAAGCCCAGCACTTAATGTTGCAAAAGTTATTTTTGCTAATGAAGCATCATTATAAAAATACAATGCACTAAAATCTGGCGAAATTTTTCTGTTGAAATAAACAGGAATATAAGAGAGCATTGCTGTGTGCGTATTGTTTAAAGAATTGGAAGACGGTCCGCCACCAAAGGGAATAAGTGTTTCGTTATAATTACTATAGTTGTAACTTAAACTTAGCGTATTGCTCATTTTTGTATTGCTCCAAGTGTAAGTAGGATTTACACCTAAATCGGTACTTACATTTTTTATACTCGTGCCACCAGGCGCAAGCACACCGGCTGTATTAAATCCAAAATTATTAAAACTTACATTCAAACTAAATTTATCATTAAACTGTGTAAACCAATTTAGGTTTCCAATAATTTGTTTTGCCACAGGCGAAATAGTACCAGACACATTATTGAAACGTTGCCCAATACTTGCTACCACATTGGTTTTATTTTTCCATGCATTAAAACGAGTGTTCAACGTATATTCAAATCTATCGGGTTGCATGTATGGATAACCAGGAAGCTGAAACCCTGCACCAATGTACTTTGTACCAAGTCCAATATCAAAATTTGTAGACTTTTTACCAAATGCAAGTTGCCCTGCATAATCGGATGTTGTAGAATTTCTTGCTTCTATAAATGGTTTAAAAGATTTCATTGCAGGATTCAGAGCATCGTTTTCATCTGCTGTATAAATTGAATTAGCTCCTTCAGATTTTATGTACCAACCTTTTTTAAAATCTTTATTTACTTGCATGCTTATAGTAAAACCCTCTTGCGGTGTTGTAGGTAATAATGGAAAACTTGTAATAGAATTTATTTTATCTTTTCCTTTTGCAAAATTGAAAGCCACTAAATAATTATTTTCTTTTTCTTTTCCAATGCTAAACATATAATGACTGCGCTGGTATGCGCCTTGCACGCCTGGCAATGGAATAGGTGCATAATCAATTCCACGCTGCGAAACACCAGTAAAGAATTTTATTCTAAAATCTTTTGGTTTTAAAATAAAGCCTGCACCAAAAATACCCACATCGCCAGTAGATAAATCAGAATATTTTAAATACTGTGTACCCAGCTGAAACTCTGCCCATTTGTATGTTGGGTTCAATCCAAAATTATTCATTGGGTTGGTAAGATACTGCCCAATGTTTTGATTTTTTATACCAGAAAATGGCCCAGCAAAATTGGTAGGAAATGCTGCAAAATTAAAATTAACAGGCAATGAAAAGTTTTTGCTAAATTTAAAAGTAGGCATAAAATTAAACCGCACTTGGTTCCATGGGCGGCGAGGTACATAGCCTGTAAAACCAGTAGGATTTCTATCTAGCCCATAGCCTTCGT